>JAEZHQ010000098.1 GCA_023416455.1 Pseudomonadota bacterium
TGGTGCTGGTGATGTGCGAGGACCGCGGGGAGTGGGTGGCCGGGGCGCTCAACCTGATGGGCGGCGGCGTGCTGTACGGGCGCAACTGGGGATCCGACGGGCGCTACCGCTTCCTGCATTTCGAGGCTTGCTACTACCGCGCGCTCGACTTCGCCATCGAGCGCGGGCTGACCCGCGTCGAGGCCGGCGCCCAGGGCGAGCACAAGATCCAGCGCGGCTACCTGCCGGTGCCGACCTACAGCGCCCACTGGGTCGCCGACCCGGGTTTCCGCCGCGCGCTGGCCGACCATCTGGAGCGCGAGCGCGCCGCCGTGACGGCGGACATCGAGGGTCTGGCGGCCTTCTCCCCCTACCGCCGGGACGGCGAGGCGTAGGGCCGGCGGCTTCAGTAGGGAATGCGGTCGGGCTTGGCCGCCCATTCGTCGAACACGGCGCGGGCCTCCTCGGCCAGCAGGCGCCGCATGGGGAGCCGCCGCGCCTCCAGCGCCAGGGCCACCTCGGCGTAGAGGAAGGCGTCGTCGAAGCCGATGGCGGCGGCGTCCTCCCGGCCGTTGGCGTAGACGATGCCGTCGAGCCGCGCCCAGTAGGCCGCCGACAGGCACATCGGGCAGGGCTCGCAGCTGGTGTAGAGCGTCGCCCCGGCCAGGCTGAAGGTGCCGAGCGCCCGGCAGGCTTCGCGGATCGCCACCACCTCGGCGTGCGCCGTCGGGTCGTTGGCGGAGGTGACCCGGTTCCAGCCCTCGCCGACGATCCGCCCGTCCCGGGCGACGACGGCTCCGAAAGGTCCGCCCGCCCCGGCCTGCATGTGGGTGCGGCTGAGCGCGATGGCATGGCGCAGGAAGGCGGTGTCGACATCGGTCATGCTTTGCCTCTTCCCACACACGGCGGCACGCCGCCCGTCCCGGAGGAATGCACGGGCAACAGGAAAGGGGGGCCTGTGCGGCCCCCCTTCTGCGGCGTGCGGTGCGGAACGGCCCGGGCCGGTGGCGTCATACCGGTGGCGCATGAACACGGAGCGCCGCCGGTAAAACCCGACAGATCAATGCAATAGCATTGATCGAGAGGGTGATGCGGACGACGCCTTCACAGCACCGTCCGTATCACTCCGCCAGCTCGTGCACGATCTCGTCCTCGTCCTCGTCGCCGGGACGCCGCTTGCGGGCGCCCTCGGTGTAGTCGAAGGCCGGCTTGCCGTCCTTGACCGTGACCCGGACGATGCCGCCCTTGCTGAGCTTGCCGAACAGCAACTCCTCGGCCAGCGGCTTCTTCAGGTGCTCCTGGATCACGCGGCCCAGCGGCCGGGCGCCGTAGAGCGGGTCGTAGCCCTTCTTGCCCAGCCATTCGCGCGCCGACTCGTCCAGCTCGATGCTGACGCCCCGGTCCTCCAGCTGCGCCTCCATCTGCATGATGAACTTGTCGACCACGCGGTTGATGACCTCCTGGGTCAGCGGCGCGAAGGGGATGATGGCGTCCAGGCGGTTGCGGAACTCCGGCGTGAACAGCCGCTCGACCGCCTCCATGTCCTCGCCGACCCGGCGCTCGCGCTCGAAGCCGATGGCCGGCTTGGCCATGTCGGAAGCGCCCGCGTTGGAGGTCATGATGAGGATCACGTTGCGGAAGTCGACCGTCTTGCCGTTGTGGTCGGTCAGCTTGCCGTGGTCCATGATCTGCAACAGGATGTTGAACAGATCGGGATGGGCCTTCTCGATCTCGTCGAGCAGCAGCACGCAGTGCGGGTGCTGGTCGATGGCGTCGGTCAGCAGGCCCCCCTGGTCGAACCCGACATAGCCCGGCGGCGCGCCGATCAGGCGGGAGACGGTGTGGCGCTCCATGTACTCCGACATGTCGAAGCGGGTCAGCTCGATGCCCAGCGTGTGGGCGAGCTGGCGCGCCACCTCGGTCTTGCCGACGCCGGTCGGGCCGGTGAACAGGTAGTTGCCGATCGGCTTCTCCGGCTCGCGCAGGCCGGCGCGGGCCAGCTTGATCGCCGAGACCAGCGCGTCGATGGCCTTGTTCTGGCCGAACACCATGGTCTTCAGGTCGCGCTCCAGGTTGAGGAGCGTTTCCTTGTCGTCGCGGCTGACCGACTTCGGCGGGATGCGGGCGATCTTGGCGACCACCGCCTCCACGTCCTTGACCGAGATCTTCTTCTTGCGCTTGTTCTCCGGCAGCAGCATCTGCGCGGCGCCGACCTCGTCGATGATGTCGATCGCCTTGTCCGGCAGCTTGCGGTCGCCGATGTACTTGGCCGACAGCTCCACCGCCGAACGGATGGCGTCGTTGGTGTAGCTGACCCGGTGATGCTTTTCGTAGTAAGGCTTGATCCCCTGGAGGATCTTGATCGCGTCCTCGATCGTCGGCTCGTTGACGTCGATCTTCTGGAAGCGCCGGACGAGCGCCCGGTCCTTCTCGAAATAGTTCCGGTATTCCTTGTAGGTGGTGGAGCCGATGCAGCGCAGCGTGCCCGAGGCGAGCGCCGGCTTGAGCAGGTTCGAGGCGTCCATCGCACCGCCCGAGGTCGCACCGGCGCCGATCACCGTGTGGATCTCGTCGATGAAGAGGACCGCACCTTCCGTGGCCTCCAGCTCGGAGACGACGGCCTTGAGGCGCTCTTCGAAGTCGCCGCGGTAGCGCGTCCCGGCGAGCAGGGAGCCCATGTCGAGCGCGAAGATGGTGGCGCCCTTCAGCACCTCCGGGACCTCGCCATGGACGATGCGGCGGGCCAGCCCCTCGGCGATGGCGGTCTTGCCGACGCCGGGGTCGCCCACGTAAAGCGGGTTGTTCTTCGACCGCCGGCACAGGATCTGGATGGTCCGTTCGACCTCCTGCTCCCGGCCGATCAGCGGGTCGATCTTGCCGCTCGCCGCCTTCTTGTTCAGATTGACGCAATAAGCCTCTAGGGCTTCGCTGCCTTTTTTCACGACCTTCTCCGCCGCCGCGTCCTCGTCGGCTCCGGTCACCCGCTTGTTCTCGGAGCGGCCCGGGGCCTTGGCGATTCCGTGAGAGATGTAGTTCACCGCATCGAACCGGGTCATCTCCTGCTCCTGCAGGAAATAGACGGCGTGGCTCTCGCGTTCAGAGAACAGGGCGACGAGCACGTTTGCTCCCGTCACCTCCTCACGGCCCGACGACTGGACGTGGATGGCCGCTCGTTGCAGCACCCGCTGGAACCCAGCCGTCGGCTTCGCATCATCGGGCCTGTTCGTGATCAGGTTCGCAAGTTCGTTGTCGAGGTAATCCGACAGTTCGGCGCGCAGGCGGTCCAGATCGATTCCGCACGCGCGCAAGACGGCCATGGCATCCGCATCCTCGGTCAACGCGAGCAGAAGATGTTCGAGCGTCGCGTATTCGTGCCTGCGCTCGTTCGCGTGGGCCAGGGCCCGGTGCAGCGTCTGTTCCAGGTTACGCGACAGCATCTGTGGATCTAATCCTTCTCTAGCGTACATTGCAGCGGATGCTGGTTCTGGCGTGCAAAATCCATCACCTGCGTGACTTTCGTCTCCGCCACTTCGTAGGTGAACACGCCGCACAAACCCACACCCCGTCGGTGCACGTGCAGCATGATCCGAGTCGCTTCTTCCCGCGACTTGCCGAAGAAGCGTTCCAGCACATGAACGACGAACTCCATAGGTGTGTAGTCGTCGTTCAACATCAAGACCTTATACATCGAAGGCTTCTTAGTCTTGGGCTTGGCCTTTATGACCACGCCCGTCGACGTGCCCCCTTTGCCGTGTTTGTCGGTGTCGGCCATGATCTCAGCAGGTCAGCATCGCGATGTACATCCGCAGCAATGATATGAGAACTCCGGGCGCGGTGGGAAGGGGCCGTTTTCGGACGCTCCCCATTTGGGAGAGGCCCTTTCGGTCCGGAACCGCCTTTGATACCTCCAAATAGGGCGGCCCCCGGATAGGACAAAGCCCGGCGGCCGGGGGCCGCCGGGCTTTGCCGGACGATCGCGCTGTCGCGAGGCGGGGTCGGGAGCGGCGGCGCCGCACCCGTCGCGGCCGCTCAGGCGGCGAGCGGCTTGGACAGCTTCTCCACCGCGAGGTTGACGCGGTCGCTCAGCGGGGCCAGCGCCTCGTTGGCGATCTTCACGGTCAGTTCCTGAAGCTTGCTGCTCTCGGCGACGAAAGCCTCCAGGCTGGACTTGGTGAAGGCGCTCTGCAGCTCGACCAGCTCCTGGATGGTCTTGACGGCGAACAGCGCCTTGCCGGCGGCGACGTTCTTCTCAAGCGAGGACTGGGTGAAGGCGGCGACCTGCTTGCCGGCCTCCTCGGCGCCCTTGGCAACGATCGTGCCCGACTTCACGACGGCGTCGACGTTGCCCTTGGTCAGGGCGGTCAGCTCGTCGTAGCTCTTCAGGATCTGGGCGGACGCCTTCTCGATCTGCTCCTGCTGGGCCTTGACCAGGCCCTCGACATTCTGCTTGGCGGTCGAGACGACGTCCTCGATGGCCTTGCTGGCGGCGGCGAACTTGTCGGACATGAATGAACTCCTCGCGATCTTCGGGTTCAACCGCGCCGGATCCCAACCATTGGCGACCGCGCGGGCGGATCCGTGCTTGGGGCCCCGGAACGGCGGGCGGCGGATCCTTTGCTGCAATGCAGCATTGCCCACATCTAAGGCATGCCGGCGTCGTTGTCAACGGGATTTTGTGCGGTGCACAACAACCGGAGGCGGGCGATTCCGCCGACGGAGCCCGGACACGAGCCGCGGCCCGGCCGTCCGAAGA
>JAEZHQ010000172.1 GCA_023416455.1 Pseudomonadota bacterium
CGTCCCGGCGCGCGGCCAGCTGCCGCCGGACGGGCGGGTCGACCTGTTCGTCGCCATGGCCACCGAGGCCGCCGCGACGGTGGAGCGGCTTCCCGCCCTGGAGGCGGTGCCGGGCGCAGTGGCCGCCTATCTGGCCGGGCTGAACCTGCCGGCCGAGGTCCGCGCCGCCCCCGACCCGCGGCTGGCGGCGGTGCCCTGGGAGCGCCGCCCGACCCTGGCCGTCAGCCGTGGCCGCGCCCGCGACACCGATGCCGTCTCGGTCACCGGCGCCTTCGCCGCGGTGGCCGAGACAGGCACGCTGATGCTCGTTTCGGGACCGGAACATCCCACCACGCTGAACTTCCTGCCCGACACGCACATCGTCGTGCTGGAGCGGAACGCGGTGGTCGGCACCTACGAGGAGGCCTGGGACCGGCTGCGCGCCGCCACCGGTGGCGCCCCCCTGCCCCGCACCGTCAACTTCGTCACCGGCCCGTCGCGCACCGGCGACATCGAGATGCAGATCGAGCTGGGGGCGCACGGCCCCCGCCGCCTGCACATCCTTCTGGTGGAGGGGGAGGCGGGCTGACGCGGCCGTCGCCGCCGTGGTTGAGGCGGCTTCGCCGCGGTGGTTGACACAAGCCGATGGGCAGGAGAGCGGTTGACAGACGGGCGGAGAGGGCCTTTATCCCTGTTCGTCCCGTTGCCAAACCCCGCCGGTCCCCCGTGCCCCACGCCGCCCCTCCCTGCCCCGCCGTCCCGCACGGACCCGGGATTCCGCTTCGGGACCCCCCGACCCTGGAACGCACGCCACCGGACCGTCTGCCGTGAACCGCCGCCGCACGCTCTCCACCGAGGAGCGGCGCCTGTGGCGGATCGCCATGCGCGACGCCGACCCGCTGCCCGGCCGGGCCCTGACGGAGCCGGAGGAGCCGCCGGCCTGGCCGGACGGGGAGCCGGAACCGGTCGCCACCACGGCGTCCCCGCCGCCGTCCGCCCTGCCTCGCTCCGCCGCGGCCCGGCCCGGCCGCCCGGCCCTGCCGCCGCTGCTGCCGGGGTCGGTCGACAACATCGACCGCCGCACCGCCGACCGATTCCGCCGCGGGCAGCTCGCCATCGACGGGCGCATCGACCTGCATGGGATGACCCAGGCGCAGGCGCACGGCGCGCTGGCCGGCTTCGTCCACCGCGCCTGGCACGAGGGGCGGCGCTGCGTGCTGGTGATCACCGGCAAGGGCACCTTCACCGGCGGACCCGGCGTGTTGCGTCAAGCGGTGCCGCGCTGGCTGGCCGATCCGTCGCTGCGGCCCATGGTCCTGGCCGTGCAGCCGGCCCGGGTGAAGGACGGCGGCGACGGCGCGCTCTACGTCCTGGTCAGGCGGCGCCGGGAGGCCAGGGACTGACCGGCCCATGACCCCCTTCGGCGAACGGATCCGCGCCCTGCGCGAGGCCAAGGGCGTGACCCTGAAGCAGATGGCCGCGGAGCTGGAGATCTCCTCGGCCTATCTCTCGGCGCTGGAGCACGGCAAGCGCGGCCAGCCCTCGGCCCAGCTCATCCGCCAGATCTGCGCCTATTTCTGCATCATCTGGGACGAGGCCGAGGAGCTGGAGCGGCTTGCCGACCTGTCCCACCCGCGGGTGACCGTGGACACCGCCGGCCTCAGCCCCAAGGCGACCGAACTGGCCAACCGGCTGGCCGAGCGGATCCACGAGCTGGACGACGGCACGCTGGACCGGCTGCTGGGCGTGCTCGACACCGCGCCCGTCCGCGGCGGCAGCCCGGCCCGCCGGCGCCTGGGCGGGCGGCGGCGCTGAACCGGCGGCCCGCCCGGCTCCGGGTAATCGGTCGCACCCCGCACCGCGGCATCCCGACGTTTCGGGTCGATTTTGCTTAAGATTCCGCTTATGAATGGGGCGCCGCCGTGGAGGGAGACCGGTCCCCGTCGCCGGCTTCCCCCCGCGTTCCGGAACCGTCCATGCCGCGCCGCGTCCTCGCTTGCTCATCCAGACCCACCCCATGATCGTCGAGGCCGGAGCCCGGACGCCGCAGGACGGCGGTCCGGACAGCCTGTTCCGCGCCCTGTTCGAGAGCGCGTCCGTCGGCATTCTGATCGTCGGGCTGGACGGCACCATCACGGCCGCCAACGCCGTCTTCACCTCCATGCTGGGCCATCGGCCGGACGATCTGGCCGGCCGGCCGCTGGCCGCGATCATCCATGCCGAGGACCGCCACCGGGTGGACGAGCGCTTCGCCGGCGTCGTCCGCGGCGAAGCGGCGCCCAGCCCCTTCGAAAAGCGCTTCCTGCGCGCCGACGGCGGCGTGGTGCGCGCCACCATCCGACCCTCGGCCCTGCGGGGTCCGGACGGGCGGCTGCGGGCGCTTGCCGCCGTCGTCGAGGACGTCACCACCGCCCGCGCGGCGGAGGAGGCGCTCCAGCGCAGCGAGGCGCGCAACCGCGCCATCGTGGAGCAGGCGGTCGAGACGATCCTGACCGTGGAGCTGGACGGCATCATCATCACCGCCAACCAGGCGGCCGAACGGCTGCTGGGCTACCGGCCGGAGGAGCTGGTGGGCCGGCACATCGAGGTGCTGATGCCGCCCCACGAGGCGGCGCAGCACGGCCAGTATCTCCAGCGCTACATGGCCACGCGGGAGCGGCGGGTCATCGGCGTCGGGCGCGAGGTCACCGCCCGGCGGCGCGACGGCAGCGAGTTCCCGGCCTGGCTGTCGCTGTCGGAGATCGACCTGCCGGGCTTCCACGTCTTCGTCGCCATGCTGCGCGACATGAGCGACACCAAGCTGGCCGAGCTGGCCCTGATCGAGGCCAAGGAGGCGGCGGAGCTGGCCAACCGCGCCAAGACCGCCTTCCTGGCCAACATGAGCCACGAGCTGCGCACGCCGCTGAACGGCATCCTGGGCTTCGCCGACGTGGTCCACCAGCAGATGCTGGGGACGCTCGAGAATCCCATGTACCTGACCTACATGGCCGAGATCAAACGGTCGGGCGAGCTTCTGCTCGCCAACATCAACGACCTGCTCGAGATGGCCACCATCGAGGCCGGCCGCGTCGACCTGGAGGAGACGCTGTGCGACTTCCGCGACGTGGTGGTGTCCTGCCTGCGGCTGGTCGCCAAACGGGCCGAGCGGGGCAAGCTGCGCGTCGAGGCCGACATCGGGGTGGAGCTTCCGCCCCTGCTGGCCGACCCCCGCGCGCTGAAGCAGGTGCTCCTGCACCTGCTCTCCAACGCCATCAAGTTCACGCCGGAGGGCGGCCGCATCGGCGTGTCGGCCCGTGTCGACAGCCAGGGCGCCCTGGTCGCCGAGGTCTTCGACAGCGGAATCGGCATCCCCGAGGACCGGCTTGAATCCGTCTTCCAGCCCTTCGTCCAGGGGGACGGCACGCTGGCCCGCCGCCACGAGGGGATCGGGCTCGGCCTGTCCATCGCCAAGTCGCTGATCGAGCAGCACGGCGGCCGGCTGGAGATCCGCTCGCAGGAGGGCTCGGGAACCTCGGTCGTCCTCCACCTGCCGGCGGACCGCTTCGTCACCGACTGGTGATGCGGACGGCGCCGGAGGGCGCCGCCGGAGGGCCGTGACGGCGGCCCCGCGGGGCCGGACGGCCCCGGTTCCGCTACAGGATGAACTTCGACAGGTCGGCGTTCTTGGCCAGCCCGCCGACCTGGTCGCGCACATAGGCGGCGTCGATGGTGACCGACTGGCCCGTCCTGTCGGTGGCGGTGAAGCTGATCTCCTCCAGGAGACGTTCCAGCACCGTGTGCAGGCGGCGGGCGCCGATGTTCTCGACCGTGGCGTTGATGTCGGCGGCCAGCCGCGCCAGCTCGTCGATGGAATCGTCGGTGAAGACGAGATCCACGTCCTCGGTCTTCATCAGGGCCTTGTACTGCTTGATGAGGCTGGCTTCCGGCTCGGTCAGGATGCGCTTGAAGTCGTCCTGGGTCAGGGCC
>JAEZHQ010000141.1 GCA_023416455.1 Pseudomonadota bacterium
TTGACCACCCGGGCCTATTGGAACGGCACGATCAAGATGAGCCTGTCGAAGTTCTTCATCCTGAACGTCCTGCACCAGCGGCCGATGCACGGCTACGACATCGCCCGCGCCGTGGAGAAGACGACGAAGGGCTGCTGCTCCCCCACCGAGGGCACGATCTACCCGGCCCTGCGGGAGTTCGAGGAGGGCGGCTACGTGACGTCGGAGGCGGAGGTCGTCTCAGGTCGCGAGCGCAAGGTCTACACCCTCACCGGCAAGGGGCGCCAAGCCTTCCAGGTCGCCGTCGGGGCCTGGATGGAGGTCACGCAAGTCCTTCTGGACAGCGGGCGCGCCGACGTTCGCGATGCGGACTCCGGCGCGGGGGGATGCTGTCCCTGACGTTTTCTTTGTGCGCATACATCGCCCATCGAGGCATCGACAACCAAGGCATGAGGAGAATGCCCGCCATGCAGCAGCCGTCCCACACCGTTCTCCCCGTCGCGATCATTGGAGCCGGCCCGGTCGGCCTGGCCGCGGCCGCCCACGCCGTCCGGCGCGGCCTCACGCCCGTCCTGTTCGAGCGCGGCCCGTCGGTCGGCTCCTCCCTGCGCGACTGGGCGCACGTCCGCGTCTTCTCGCCGTGGCGCTTCAACATCGACCGCGCCGCCCGCGCCCTTCTTGAGGAGGCGGGTTGGACGGCGCCCGACGACGACGCGCTGCCCACCGGCGGCGAGATCGTGCGCGGCTACCTGGAGCCGCTGGCCGCCCACCCCGCGATTGCACCGCACCTGCGCCTGGGCGCCGAGGTGGTGGCCGTCACCCGCGCCGGCCTCGACAAGCTGACCTCGCCCGGCCGCACCGACTCCCCCTTCGTGGTGGCCTGGCGCGATGCCGCTGGCGACGAGCACCGGACCCTGGTCCGGGCGGTGGTCGACGCCTCCGGCACCTGGTCCACACCGAATCCGATGGGCGCCGACGGCCTGCCGGTGCCGGGCGAGCGCGCCGCCGCCGACCGCATCGCCTACGGCATCCCCGACGTCCTGGGCGCGGCCCGTGACGCCCACGCGGGGATGGTCACGATGGTGGTCGGCTCCGGGCACTCGGCGATGAACGTCGTGCTCGACCTGTTGGCGCTGAAGGCACAGGCACCGGAAACCAGAGTGCTGTGGGCGTTGCGCCGCAACCGCATGGCCCGGCTGCTCGGGGGCGGCCTCAACGACCAGCTGCCGGCCCGCGGCGCGCTGGGCCTTGCCGCCACCCAGGCGATCGCGGACGGACGCCTGGAGCTGCTGGCCCCCTATGCCGCGGAGCGCGTCGAGCGCGTTGGCGACGGCCTGCGCATCACCGGCCTCCTTGACGGGCGCCGGCACGAGACCGACGTGCAGCGGGTGGTGGTCGCCACCGGCCTGCGCCCGGACCTGTCGATCCTGCGCGAGCTGCGCGTCGATCTGGACCCGCTGATGGAGGCGCCGCCGGCGCTCGCGCCGCTGATCGACCCGAACCTGCACTCCTGCGGGACGGTGCCGCCGCACGGCGTCGTGGAGCTGTCGCACCCCGAGCCGGGCTTCTACATCGTCGGCGGCAAGAGCTACGGCCGCGCCCCGACCTTCCTGATGGCCACGGGCTACGAGCAGGCCCGCTCCGTCGTCGCGGAGATCGCCGGCGATCACGCGGCGGCGCGCGACGTCCAGCTCGTCCTGCCGGAGACCGGGGTGTGCAGCTCCGACCTGGCACCGGCCGGGGCCGAGGAGGCCGCGGGCGGGTGCTGCGGCACCTCGGCCCCGGCCGTGGCGGTGGCGGTGGCGGCGGTGCCGACCAAGACGGCGGGCTGCTGCGGGACGCCCGCGTGAGCGGTGTCGCCGTCACCGAGGCACCGCCCTCCGCGCCGCGCCGTGGCCGGCGGCGGTTCATCGCCGCGCTCGGCGTCGGCCAGATCGTCTCCTGGGGCACGCTCTATTACAGCTTCCCGCTGCTGGCGGAGCCGATGGCCCGGGAGTTCGGCCTGGACAAGCCCGCGGTGTACGGGGCGGCGACGGTGGGGTTGGTGGTCGCCGGCCTCGCCGCCTACCCGGTGGGCGCCGCCATCGACCGCGGCCGGGGGCGCGCCGTCATGGCGGGCGGCGCCCTTCTGGCGACCCTGCTGCTGCTGGCATGGTCGCTCGTCGGCGCGCCGTGGGTGCTGTACCCGCTGTTCGCCGGCATCGGGCTGGCGCAGGCGATGACGCTGTACGAGCCGGCCTTCGCCGTCGTGGCCCGTCGCTTCGGCGCCGAGGCGCGGTCGGGCATCACCGCGCTCACCCTGTGGGGTGGCTTCGCCAGCACCGTGTTCGTGCCCCTGACTCAGCTTCTGCTCGACCACACGGACTGGCGTGGGGCACTGCTGGCCCTGGCGGGACTCACGTTGGCCTGCGCGGCTCTGCCGTACGCCCTGGCGATCGACCCCGGCGCCGACGCCCCGCCGACGGCGCCGCAACGCCCCGCCGGGCGGAGCGCCGTCGGCTGGGTGATGCGGCGGCCGACCTTCTGGGGGCTGGCCGTGGCGTTCACCGTTTACTACGGCGTCTTCTCCGGCCTGACCTTCCACCTCTACCCGCTGCTGCTGGAGCGCGGCTACGACGCGACCACGGTGGTCGCCGCCATCGCCATCATCGGGCCGGCGCAGGTCGCCGGCCGCGTCGCCGTGTGGGCGCTTGCCGGCCGCCGCTCCATCCGCGCGGTGGGGTCGGTGACGGTCCTCGGGCTGCCCGCGGCGGTCCTGCTGCTGTGGCTGCTGCCGCCCGGCTTTCCGTCGCTCGCGGCGTTCGCCGTCGTCCAGGGGGCGGCGAACGGGGTGATGACCATCGTGCGCGGCCTTGCCGTGCCGGAGATGCTGACCCGTGAGTCCTACGGCGCGATCAACGGCGCCCTGGCGCTGCCGTCGGTCGTCGCCAAGGCGGCCGCCCCGCTGGGCGCCGCCTTCCTGTGGATGGCAACCGGCTCTTACGACGCGCTGCTGCTTGCGGTGCTGGTGGGCTCGGTGGTGGTCGCGCTCGGCTTCTGGAGTGCGGCCTTGGCCCGGCCCGTGTAGCGGGGCGGGCTCAGCCCTTGGTGATGAAGAAACAGATGGTCATCACGACCCCCACGAGGATGACGAACTTGCGCAGGATCGGCGGCGGGATGTGGCGGGCCACCGCCGCCCCGGCGTAGCCGCCGGCCAGCGCCCCCACCAGCATGATCAGCGCCTCGTTCCAGTAGACCGCCCCGCCGATCACGAAGGCGACCACCGCCACCGCGTTCAGGCAGCCCGACACCAGGGCCTTCAGCCCGTTCATGGCGTGCAGGTCGCTCATCCCGAAGACGCCGAGCGTGGCCAGGATCAGGATGCCGATGCCGCCGCCGAAATAGCCGCCGTAAACGGCGATGAGGAACTGCGCGGCCAGCACCGCGCCGTGCCCGACCGTGAAGGTCCGGCGGACATAGGCCGACACCTTCGGGCCGAAGGCGAAGAGGACCGTGGCGAACAGCAGCAGCCAGGGCACGATGGCCTCGAAGGTCCGCTGCGGGGTCCACAGCAGCAGGAGCGCGCCCAGCAGCCCGCCGACCAGGCTGACCCCGAGGAAGGCCGGCAGCTTGATCTCGGTGATCCGCCCCAGCTCGCGCCGATAGCCGTAGGCGCTGGCCAGCGAGCCGGGCGACACCGCCACCGTGCTGGTGGCGTTGGCGTTCACCGGCGGCACGCCGGCGAGAATCAGCGCCGGGAAGGTCAGGAAGCTGCCGCCCCCGGCCACGGCGTTGAGGACACCCGCGAAGAAGGCGGAGACGAGGAGCAGCAGGGTCAGCATGAGGCGGGTAATCCGGAGGAGGGATGGCCCGCGGACTATGCCTCGCGCCCCGGCGTTCGGGTAATGCCTTTTCGTCCCGCCTGCCCTTCCCGCCCGGCGTGGCCCCCGGCGCCTCAGCGCCGGGGCGGAAGCGTACGCAGGTACGCGACCAGCGCGTCCAGATCCTCCGCCGCGATGGTGTGGTAGTAGGAGAAGGCCATGGGCGGACCCAGCCGCGTGCCGTCAGGGCGCACGCCCTCGGTCACCGCGCGCTTGATCTGCGCGTCGGTCCACTGGCCGATGCCCTCCTCCTTGTCCTGGGTGATGTTGCGGGCCGTGGTGGTGCCCCAGGGGCCGTTGAAGGGCTGCCCGCCCACCCCGGCGCGGGTCATGTCGCGGTGCCCGTCGGGGGCGAGCGGCGTGTGGCACTCCAGGCAATGGCCGAGCGGCCCGGCCATGTACGCGCCGTACGCCACCGGATCGGTCGTCGGCACCTCCGGCACGCTGCCCAGCGGCGGCCCGTACGCGGCCGGCAGCGCCATGCGGTACTGCGACTTCGGCACCGGGTTCCGCACCGCCGGCACGCTGCGCAGATAGGCGACGATGGCCCGGGCGTCGCCGTCGGACAGGCCGCGGTAGAAGGCGATGGGCATCGGCGGGCCGATCAGCGAGCCGTCGGGGCGCCGCCCCTCGCGGATGGCGACGATGATCTGCTCGTCGGTCCAGCGGCCGATCCCGGTCTCCGGGTCCGGCGTGATGTTCGAGGCGTAGGCGGTGAAGGGCGCCTCGACGAAGGGCGTGCCGCCGGCCAGCTCCATCCCCGGGACCGGCCCATCCGGCCCCTGCGGCGTGTGGCAGTTGCCGCAGGCCACGATCCCCCGCATCAGGGAACGCCCGCGCTCCAGCGGCGTCCCGGCGGCCGGCGCCTGGCTGTCCGCCCGGGCCTGGAGCGCCGGCCCCAGCCACAGGGCGATGGCAAAGGTTGCGCCGGCGGCGCGCAGAATCCCGGTCATGAGCCCTCTCCCGTTCTTTCCGACACGCTAGCGGAAGCAATGCTTTGATGGCTATACCGATTGTTTGGAACCTCCCTCGTCTCTTCGGCATAAGCCGCTTTTCCCAAGCCTGCCCGGGCATTGCCGCCCGGCGGGCGGCGTCCGGGCATTGCCGCCCGGAGGGCGGCGTCCGGGCATTGCCGCCCGGCGGGCGGCGGGCGGCGGGCGGCAGGGCCGCAAAAGGATCGATTTCGCGGGGCGTGGGAATCCGCTACAGTCGCCGCCCCCTTCACCGGAGAAAGAGCCATGTCCGCCCAGCTTGAGACCACCGAAGCCCTGCACGACCGGATGCTCCGCCTTGGCCGCGCCGCCCGCGCCGCCGGCGCCGAGCTGGCGACCGTGCCAAGCCCGGTGAAGGATCAAGCCCTGCGGGCCGCCGCCGCCAGCCTGCGCGCCCACAAGGCGGCGATCCAGGCGGCCAACGACCGCGACGTCGCGGCGGCCCGGGCGCGCGGCCTCGCCGCCCCCATGATCGAGCGGCTGGCCCTGAACGAGGCCCGCATCGAGGCGATGGCCAGGGGGCTGGAGGACATCGCCGATTTCCCGGACCCCATCGGCTCGGTCATCGCCGAATGGACCCGGCCCAACGGCCTGGCCATCCAGCGCGTGCGCGTCCCCCTGGGGGTCATCGGCATCATCTACGAGAGCCGCCCCAACGTCACCGCCGACGCCGGGGGCCTGTGCCTGAAGTCGGGCAACGCGGCCATCCTGCGCGGCGGCTCGGAAAGCTTCCACTCCTCGCGGGCCATCGCCGACTGCCTGGCCGAGGGGCTGCGCGCCGCCGGCCTGCCGGAGGCGGCGATCCAGCTCGTCCCCACCACCGACCGGGCGGCGGTCGGCCACATGCTGGGGATGCGCGATTTCATCGACGTGATCGTGCCGCGCGGCGGCAAGTCGCTGATCCAGCGCATCACCGAGGAGAGCCGCATCCCCGTCATCAAGCACCTGGACGGCAATTGCCACGTCTATGTCGACGCCGGCGCCGACCCCGCCAAGGCGCGCAAGGTCGTGCTGAACGCCAAGATGCGCCGCACCTCGATCTGCGGCGCGGCGGAAACCCTTCTGGTCGACCGCGCCGCCGCCGGGACGCTGCTGGCGCCGCTGGTCAAGGACCTGCTGGACGCCGGCTGTGCGGTGCGCGGCGACGCCGCGGCGCAGGCGGCCGACCCGCGGGTCACCCCGGTGTCGCCCGAGGACTGGGACACCGAATTCCTGGACGCCGTCATCGCCTGCGGCGTGGTCGACGGGGTGGACGGGGCCATCGCCCACATCAACGCCCACGGCTCCCACCACACCGACGCCATCGTGACCGAGGACGCGGCGGCGGCCGAGCGCTTCCTCCAGCGCGTCGACAGCGGCATCGTGCTGTGGAACGCCTCCACCCAGTTCGCCGACGGCGGCGAGTTCGGCATGGGGGCCGAGATCGGCATTTCCACCGACAAGTTCCACGCCCGCGGCCCGGTCGGGGCGGAGCAGCTGACCAGCTACAAGTACGTCGTCCGCGGCGACGGCCAGACGCGGCCGTGAGGCCCGGCCCGCACCGCCCCCCGCCCCCCCACCCGCGCTCCGGCCCGGCCCACGCCGGGCTGCGCATCGGCCTGCTCGGCGGGTCCTTCAACCCGGCGCACGCCGGGCACCGCCACATCAGCCTCTACGCCCTGAAGGCCCTCGGGCTCGACCGGGTGTGGTGGCTGGTCAGCCCGCAGAACCCGCTGAAGCCCGGCCGGGACATGGCGCCGCTCGCCGAGCGCCTGGCCGAGGCGCGGCGGGTGGCCTGCCACCCCCGCCTCCAGGTCACCGCCATCGAAAGCGCGCTGGGCACCCGCTACACCGCCGACACGCTGGCCGCCCTGGCCCGCCGCTTCCCGCGGACCCGCTTCGTCTGGCTGATGGGGGCGGACAACCTCCGCCAGATCCCCCGCTGGCGGCACTGGACGCGAATCTTCCGGCTGGTGCCGGTTGCAGTCTTCGCCCGTCCAACTTATTCTATGGATGCGCTCGGTGGCATGGCCGCTCGGCGCTATGCCCGCCGCCGGGTGGCGGAGCATCGGGCCAGGGAGTTGGCCGGCCTTGACACGCCGGCCTGGACGTTCCTCCGCAACCCGCTGCATCCGGCTTCGGCGACGGCGATCCGTCAGGCGCGTGCCGGCGGGTCGTGACCCCTGCATCACGAGGTGGGTACCATCAACACGTTCATCGAACCGGCCGCGCCCGTTGTGCGGCCCGCGCCCGTTCCCCAGCCGCAGGAACTCAAGGCGCTCATCGAGAAGTCCCTGGACGACGACCAGGCGGATGACGTCATCGTCATCGATCTTGCCGGCAAAACCAGCATCGCGGATTACATGATCGTGGCGTCGGGCCGCAACACGCGGCACATCGCGACCATGGCCGTGAAGCTTGCCGAACGGCTGAAGGCGGCCGGAATCCGTGGCGTCGAGACCGAGGGGATGGCCCAGTGCGACTGGGTGCTGATCGATGCCGGCGACGTCATCGTCCACCTGTTCCGCCCGGAGGTCCGGACCTTCTACAACATCGAGAAGATGTGGGGCCTGGACGCGCCGCGGCCTTCGGCCGAGCGGATGAGCGCCTGACGCGGCCGGGAGCGGGGCCGGAACGATGCGCCTGTGGCTCGCCGCCGTCGGGCGGGCGCGGCCGGGGCCGGCGCGCGACCTGTTCGACGAGTACGCTGGCCGGCTGGGCTGGCCCCTGACGCTGCGCGAGGTCGAGGTGCGCCGGCGGCTGCCGCCTGACGAGCTGAAGCGTCAGGAGGCCGGCCTGCTGCTCGCCGCCGTCCCCGCCGGCTCGGTGGTGGTGGCCCTGGACGAGCGCGGCAAGGCGCTGTCCAGCGAGGCTTTCGCCGCCCGGCTGGGCGCGTGGCGTGACCAGGGGGCCGGCGACGTCGCCTTCCTGATCGGCGGGGCCGACGGGCACGGCGACGCCGTGCGGGCGCGCGCCGACCTCCTTTTGGCCTTGGGACCCATGACCTGGCCGCATATGTTGGTGCGGGGCATGCTGGCCGAGCAGATCTACCGGGCGCAGCAGATCCTGGCCGGGCACCCCTACCACCGGGCGTGAGCGGGGCGCCGGCCCCGCCCGCGCCGGCGGCGGGGCGGCCCATGGGCTGATCAACCACGAGCGGCGTATGAGGAGCGCGATGACCGACACCAACCGTCCCCGTCCCGTTGTGCTGTGCATCCTGGATGGCTGGGGCCACCGCGAGGAGCGCGCGGACAACGCGATCGCGCTGGCCGACACCCCCAACTGGGACCGGCTGTGGACGGCGGGGCCGCGCGCCTTCCTGGAGGCCAGCGAGGAGGAGGTCGGCCTGCCCAAGGGCCAGATGGGCAATTCCGAGGTCGGGCACATGAATCTGGGCGCCGGCCGGGTGGTGCTCCAGGACCTCGTGATGATCGACCACGCCATCGTCGAGGGCGAGCTGGAGCGCAACCCGGCCGTGAACGAGCTGGTGCGGACGCTGCACCGGACCGGCGGGCGCTGCCACCTCCTGGGCCTGCTGTCGCCGGGCGGCGTGCACTCCCACCAGGACCACATCGCCGCCCTGGCCGCCGTTCTGTCGCGCGAGGGCGTGCCGGTGGAGATCCACGCCTTCACCGACGGCCGCGACGTGCCGCCGCAGAGCGCCAAGGACCAGCTCGCCGAGTTCATGGCCGACCTGCACGGGCTGCCGGGGGTCGCCGTCGCCACGGTCACCGGGCGCTACTGGGCCATGGACCGCGACAAGCGCTGGGACCGCGTCGCCAAGGCCTACGCCGCGCTGGTGCGCGCGGAGGGCGAGCGGGCCGCCGACCCCATCGAGGCGGTCGAGCGGAGCTACGCCGCCGGCCGGCACGACGAGTTCATCCTGCCCACCGTCATCGACGGCTACCAGGGCATGCGGGATGGCGACGCCATCCTGATGGCCAATTTCCGCGCCGACCGCGCGCGGGAGATCCTGGCCGCCTTCGTCGAGCCCGACTTCGACGGATTCGAGCGCGGCACCCCGCCGGCCCTCGCCGCCGCCGTCGGCATGGTGGAGTATTCGACCGGGCTGGCCCGCCGCATGACGACCATCTTTCCGCCGAAATCCCTGACCAGGGTGCTGGGCGAGGTGGTCAGCGAGGCCGGATTGACACAGTTGCGCATCGCCGAGACGGAGAAGTACCCGCACGTCACCTTCTTCTTCAACGGTGGCGAGGAGCGCGTGTATCCCGGCGAGGACCGCATCCTGGTGCCCTCGCCGAAGGTCGCGACCTACGACCTCCAGCCGGAGATGTCGGCCGCCGAGGTGACCGACAAGGTGGTGGCGGCGGTGGAGGCCGGGACCTACGACCTGATCGTCATCAACTACGCCAATCCCGACATGGTCGGCCACACCGGCATACTGGACGCCGCC
Organism: Pseudomonadota bacterium; assembly: GCA_023416455.1. Taxonomy (GTDB): domain Bacteria; phylum Pseudomonadota; class Alphaproteobacteria; order Azospirillales; family Azospirillaceae; genus Azospirillum. The sequence goes on from JAEZHQ010000141.1 coordinate 9,225, forward strand.
ATCAAGGCGGTGGAAACGGTGGACGCCAGCATCGGCCGGCTGGAAGCGGCGGTGCGCGCCCGCGGCGGGGTGATGCTGATCACCGCCGACCACGGCAACTGCGAGCTGATGCACGACCCCGACACCGACGGCCCGCACACCGCCCACACGCTGGACAAGGTGCCGCTGGTGCTGGTCAACGGCCCCGCCGGGGTCACGGCGATCCGCAGCGGCCGCCTGGCCGACGTGGCGCCGACCCTGCTCGACCTGATCGGGCTGCCCAAGCCGGCCGAGATGACCGGGAGCAGCCTGCTCGACCGCGCCGACGCGCGCGCCGCCGCGGACTAGCGGATGGGCGCGGGGCGGGCCGACGACCTCCAGGGCCGCGATCCGGCGGGCGCCCCGCTCCGCCGCTCCCCCCTGCGCCCGGCCCTGGCGCTCGGGCTTCTGCTGGCCGCCCCCCCGGCCCTGGCTCAGGACGAGGCGCCGGGCCAGACGCTGAAGCGGGTCGAGCAGGAGATCCAGGCCGACCGGACCCGCCAGAGGCAGCTGGAGCAACAGTCGCAGACCCTCCAGAGGGAACTGGAGGAGCTGCGCGGCCGGCTGGTCGGCATGGCCGACGAGGAGCGCGCCCAGGAAAGCGCGCTCGACCTGCTGGAAGAGACCTTGACCGGCCTGGAGGCCGAGGAGCGCGACCGGGCGGCGCGGCTGGAGGGCGAGCGCCAACAGATCGCCACCCTCCTGGCCGCCCTCCAGCGGCTCGCCCGCATCCCCCCGGAGGCGGCGCTGGCCCGCCCCGACAGCCCGGTGGACACGCTGCGCTCGGCCCTGCTGCTGCGCGACACGGTTCCCACCCTGCGCGCCCGCGCCGACGCGCTGGCCGGAGCGCTGGCGGCGCTGGCGGAAACCCGCGAGCAGCTGGAGAGCCAGCGCACCCGCACGCTGGCCGCCCGCGTGGCCCTGGCCGAGCGGCAGCGGGAGATGGCCCGCCTCGTCGCCCGCCGCGAGGAGCTGTCGCGCCAGACCGAGGAGGAGCGCCTCCAGGTCACCCGGAACATGGCGCAGCTCGCCACCCAGGCCGCCGACCTGCGCCAGCTCATGGAACGCATCGAGGCCGAGCGCCGCGCCGCCGCCGAGATCGCCGCCCGGCGCGAGGCGGAGCGGCTGGAGGCCGAACGCCGCGAGGCCGAGCGGCGGCAGGCCGAGCAGCGCGAGGCGGAACGCCGCCTCGCCGCCCGGAAGGAGGCCGAACGGCAGGAGGCGGAGCGCAAGCTGGCCGAGCTGCGGGCCGCCGAGAAGGCGGCGGCGGAGCGCAAGGCCAAGGCCGAGGCCGAGCTGGCCGCCGCCCAGCGGGCGCCGGC
>JAEZHQ010000197.1 GCA_023416455.1 Pseudomonadota bacterium
GGTCCCGGCCCTGCTGTGGGCGGGCGGCCTCGTCTGGTTCGCCGCCTCGATCCCCCGCCATCCCCCGGCGCCGGACAGCCCGGAGGCCACCCGCCGCACCGACGCCATCGTGGTGCTGACCGGCGGCAGCGGGCGGCTCGGCACCGGGCTGGAGCTGATGGCCGCCGGCCGGGCGCGCAAGATTCTCATCTCCGGGGTCTATGAGGGGCTGGACGTCCAGGAGCTGCTGAAGGCGTCGCGCCGCTCGCCCACCGACGTGGAATGCTGCATCACGCTGGGCTATTCCGCCGACAGCACGGTCGGCAACGCCTACGAGACCGCCGACTGGATGCGCGAGCAGGGCTTCACCTCGCTGCGGCTGGTCACCGCCAACTACCACATGCCGCGCAGCCTGCTGGAGTTCCACCGGGTCATGCCGGAGGTCGAGGTGGTGCCGCACCCGGTCGCCTCGCCCAACGTCCACCTGAACGACTGGTGGCGGTGGCCGGGCACGGCCGACCTGCTGGCCACCGAATACACCAAGTACCTCCTCACCCGACTCCGCTACGAACTTGAGAAGAGGCTCGAATCCTGATACCGACGGCGCCTGACGGCGTCGCGCGTCATCCTTCCGCCCGGGCCGGCGCGCCGGCGGGCCGGGCTGCCGCCGGATCGGGGGCGGGCCGGAGCGGAGGTGCCGCGAAGCGCCGACCGCACCACAGGTTCCACGGCATGATCGTCCTGCGCTCCCTCGTCTTCAACGTCGCCTTCCACGTCTGGACGGCGCTGGCCTGCATCGGGCTGCTGTGGATGCTGCTGCTGCCGCGCCGCGCCATGATCCGCGTGATCAAGGCGTATCTCGCCAGCGTCGCCTGGCTGGAGCGCAGCATCGTCGGCATCCATTACGAGGTGCGCGGGCGCGAGCACCTGCCGGCCTCCGGCTCCTTCATCCTGGCCGCCAAGCACCAGTCGGCCTGGGAGACGATGAAGCTCCATTTCCTGGTCGAGGACCCGGCCATCATCCTCAAGCGGGAACTTCTGTGGATCCCCATCTGGGGCTGGTACGCGGCCAAGGCGCGGATGATCGCGGTGGACCGCGGGGCGGGCGGCCGGGCCGTCGCCTCGCTGCTGAAGAACGCCCGGCCGGTGCGCGACGAGGGCCGCCCCATCGTCATCTTCCCCCAGGGCACGCGGGTGGCCGCCGGCGCCTACCGCCCCTACCGCATCGGCGTCGGCGTGCTCTACCAGAGCCTGGACATTCCCATCGTGCCGATGGCGCTGAACGCCGGGCTCTACTGGGCCCGCCACAGCTTCATCAAGCGCCCGGGCACCGTGGTGGTGGAGTTCCTGCCGCCGATCCCCCCCGGCCTCGGCCGGGCCGCCGCCATGCGGGAGCTGGAAGCCCGGCTGGAGGCCGCCACCGACCGCCTCGTGGTCGCCGCCGGCGGCCCGCCCACCGTGCGCCCCGAGGCGCCGGCCGCACCGCCGGTCGCCGGCACCGCCGGATGAGGCGGCCGGGGCCGTGGCAATCGGGGCCGCGGCAATCGGGGGAGCGGCAATCGGGGGCGCCCGGAACACAAGAGGAACGTCCGGGTTGACCGACCCGGGGGCCGCCTTCTAGTCTGGTCGGCCTCGGGCGAGGGAGGGCACATGTCGGGGATCGCCGCCATTTCCCAGCGCATCTGGGACATGAAGTACCGTTTCAAGACGCCCGCCGGCGAGCCGATCGACCAGACGGTCGCGGACACCTGGACGCGCGTCGCCACCGCGCTCGCCGCGCCCGAGGCGGAGCCGCGGATCTGGGCGCCGCGCTTCCTCGACGCGCTGTCCGGCTTCGAGTTCCTGCCGGCCGGCCGCATCCTGGCCGGGGCCGGCACCGGGCGGTCGGTGACGCTGTTCAACTGCTTCGTCATGGGCACCGTCGAGGACGACCTCGGCGCCATCTTCGCCCACCTGCGCGAGGCGGCGCTGACCATGCAGCAGGGCGGCGGCATCGGCTACGACTTCTCCACCCTCCGCCCCAAGGGGGCGCCGGTGCACGGCGTCGGCGCCGACGCCTCCGGCCCGCTGTCCTTCATGGACGTGTGGGACGGCATGTGCCGCACCATCATGTCGGCCGGCGCGCGCCGCGGCGCCATGATGGCGACCCTGCGCTGCGACCACCCGGACATCGAGGACTTCATCGACGCCAAGCGCGAGCCCGGCCGCCTGCGCAACTTCAACCTGTCGGTTCTGGTGACCGACGCCTTCATGGCGGCGGTGGCGGCGGACAAGCCCTGGCCCCTGACCTTCGACGGCCGGGTCTACCGGGTGCTGCGCGCCCGCGACCTGTGGGACCGCATCATGCAGGCGACCTACGCCTACGCGGAGCCCGGCGTCATCTTCATCGACCGCATCAACGAGGCCAACAACCTCCGCGCCATCGAATCGATCGCCGCGACCAACCCCTGCGGCGAGCAGCCCCTGCCCCCCTACGGCGCCTGCCTGCTCGGCTCCATCAACCTCGCCGCCCTGGTCCGCGACCCCTGGGAGGAGGCCGCGCGCCTCGACCTGGACCGGCTGCGCGACCTGGTCCCGCTGGCCGTCCGCATGATGGACAACGTGATCGACTGCTCGCGCTTCCCGCTGGAGGCGCAGGCCCGCGAGGCGCGGACCAAGCGGCGCATCGGCCTTGGCGTCACCGGTCTGGCCGACGCGCTGATCCTGTGCGGGGTCCGCTACGGCAGCGGGCGCGCGGTGGCGCTGACCGAGACCTGGCTGCGCACGCTGCGCGACGAGGCCTACCGCGCCTCGGCCCTGCTGGCGGAGGAGAAGGGTCCCTTCCCGCTCTACGACCGCGACTCCTACCTCGCCGCCCCGATGGTCCGCGCCCTGCCCGAGGAGGTGCGGGCGCTGGTGGAGCGGCACGGCGTGCGCAACGCCCTGCTGACCTCCATCGCGCCGACCGGGACCATCTCGCTGTTCGCCGACAACATTTCCTCGGGCATCGAGCCGGTCTTCTCCTACGTCTACGAACGCACGGTGCTGATGCCCGACGGCAGCTGCCGGACCGAGGAGGTCAGCGACCACGCCTACCGCCTGTTCCGCGCCCGCTTCGGGGACGACCACCCGCTCCCCGACAGCTTCGTGGACGCCCAGACCCTGACCCCGGCGGAGCATGTGGTCATGCAGGCGGCGGCGCAGCGCTGCATCGACAGCTCCATCTCCAAGACCATCAACTGCCCGGCCGACCTGCCCTTCGACGCCTTCAAGGACGTCTACCGGCAAGCCTACGCGCTGGGGTGCAAGGGCTGCACCACCTACCGGCCGAACGCCGTCACCGGCGCCGTCCTCAGCACCCGCAGGGAGGAGGCCGCCGCCCCCGCCGCCCCCGCCGCAATGGCGACCACGGCCGCTTCGGCGGCCATGGCGGCCACTGCGGCCGGCGACCCCGCGACGCCGCGCGGCGAGCCGGGGTCGGTGGTCTACATGACCCGGCCGCTGGACCGGCCGGAATCGCTGCCCGGCGAGACCTACAAGGTGCGCTGGCCCGACAGCGACCACGCCATGTACATCACCATCAACGACATCGTGGAGGGCGGCCGGCGCCGTCCCTTCGAGGTGTTCATCAACTCCAAGAACATGGAGCATTACGCCTGGACGGTGGCGCTGACGCGGATGATCTCGGCGGTGTTCCGGCGCGGCGGCGACGTCAGCTTCGTGGTGGAGGAGCTGAAGGCCGTCTTCGATCCCCGTGGCGGCGCCTGGATGGAGGGCCGCTACGTCCCCTCGCTGCTCGCCGCCATCGGCGACGTGATCGAGCGCCACATGAAGGCCGTCGGCCTCCTGCCGGAGGCGGACTCGCCGCTCGCCGAGGCCGCCCGCCGCGCCCAGGGCGACCCGCCACGCCCCACCGGCCCCGCGGCCGCCCCCCTGCGCGCGCTGCAATGCCCGAAATGCGGCCAGCCGGGGCTGGTCCGCCAGGAGGGCTGCGACACCTGCGTGACCTGCGGCTATTCCAAATGCTCGTGACCGGGATGCGCATGACGGGATGCACGTGACTGGGATGCGCGTGACCGGAGGCGGACGCCGGCGTCCGCCCGCCGGGCGGCGCCCCCGTCCCACCTGATCCCGGCGCCGGATCCGTCCCAGCTCCGTCCGGCCGACCGTGCCGCGGCCTGCGGCTCGTACCCCTCAGGCGCAACGGCTTCTCAGCCACCTACGCGGCGGCTCACCGAACCCGCGGACAGCACCGGCAAGGTCTGGGTTTCTCAGCCGCCTGCGCGGCGGCTCACCACCCCCGAACGGACACCCCGTCCCCCGGATGCTTCTCAGCCGCCTACGCGGCGGCTCACAGTGCGGTGTCCGAGGTGCGTGCGACGTATGCCTTCTCAGCCGCCTACGCGGCGGCTCACGCCCTGGGCGCGCGCCTCCGGCGGCTCTCGCCCTTCTCAGCCGCCTACGCGGCGGCTCACTGGTGGCGTCATGACCGGCCGCCGCGGAGACTCTTCTCAGCCGCCTACGCGGCGGCTCACCTCCAGGCGCAGCTTGGTGCGCTCGGACAGTGCTTCTCAGCCGCCTACGCGGCGGCTCACGCGCTGTCCACCTACAGCGGCCACATCACCAACTTCTCAGCCGCCTACGCGGCGGCTCACTTGCCCAAGCGGCGGGCGTTGCGGCGCTTCCGCTTCTCAGCCGCCTACGCGGCGGCTCACGGCGAGGTCCAGGCTGGCGAACGAGATGTCCACTTCTCAGCCGCCTACGCGGCGGCGCACTTCATCGGCATGCGGGACTTCCGGGGCGACGTCTTCTCAGCCGCCTACGCGGCGGCTCACAGCACCTGCTCGATCGGTAGCATGCCGCCGGCCTTCTCAGCCGCCTACGCGGCGGCTCACTTGTCCAGGGCTTCGACGCCCGCCCCGGTCAGCTTCTCAGCCGCCTACGCGGCGGCTCACTTGTGGGTGCAGATCAGCTTTTCGCCCTTCAGCTTCTCAGCCGCCTACGCGGCGGCTCACGCAGGTCGGCATCGCTCAGGTCGGCACGGCTCCTTCTCAGCCGCCTACGCGGCGGCTCACGCATCTCCTCCAGCTCGGGGGTCAGGACAGCACTTCTCAGCCGCCTACGCGGCGGCTCACCGGCCAGCACCATGAATCAAATTGCCGAATTGCTTCTCAGCCGCCTACGCGGCGGCTCACGACGGTGACCAGGCCGAACCGGGCCTTGGTCGGCTTCTCAGCCGCCTACGCGGCGGCTCACTCATGGGCGTGGCCGTCCGGAAGGACATGGAGCTTCTCAGCCGCCTACGCGGCGGCTCACTCGATGGTGCGGTTGTTGATTTCCGCGAGATACTTCTCAGCCGCCTACGCGGCGGCTCACGGATTTATTGTGTCTCCGGCTGGGGGCAATTCCTTCTCAGCCGCCTACGCGGCGGCTCACTTCGACGACGTCGCGCTGTTCGACAAGTGCGTCTTCTCAGCCGCCTACGCGGCGGCTCACGCCGGTGCCGACGTGATGATCGGCGGCCCAATCTTCTCAGCCGCCTACGCGGCGGCTCACAGCAGGCCGCGCACCCGCTCGTCGGCGCAGATCTTCTCAGCCGCCTACGCGGCGGCTCACTCCATTCGCCTCCTGCACAAGCAGGTCTGCAACTTCTCAGCCGCCTACGCGGCGGCTCACGGCGGCCTCGGCGCGTGCGCGCCAGTCAACAGCTTCTCAGCCGCCTACGCGGCGGCTCACTCGATGACCTTGCGCATGACGCCGTGGGCATCCTTCTCAGCCGCCTACGCGGCGGCTCACTATGCGACTCGGTGCAACTCGGCTTATCCCGTCTTCTCAGCCGCCTACGCGGCGGCTCACCGCAGTTCGACCGCGCTCAACCCGTTGCAAACCCTGCTCCGATGCCCTCAGCGACCTTGAAAACCTTCCTTCTGGCGAGTTTTGGCCAATCACTTGATAATCCTATCATTTTTCAAAGCCCCTCGGAAGGAAGGTCAAAGGAAGGGTCCGGTGGATCAGAAAGAGGGCACCGAACGGCCTCCGTCGCCGGCCAGGCCATAGGTGTTCACGCCACCGGACTCCGCCTGCCGGACCATGCGTCTGCCGATGAACAGGGAAAAGCTCCGAGTGGTCGAACCGCTGCGGACGCACAGGTACGGCAGGGTCTTGCGCGGCGCCGTCCTGCCGTCGCGGTCCTCCGCTTGGTTCCGGCCCTCCTGGCTTGTGTCTCCCAGACTTGGGTCCCCCTGGCTTTGGTCCGCCTGTTTCCGGGCCACCGCGGTGCGCCGTTGCGCCACCAGTCCATCGATGCCGCCATCCGCGAGGCCGCGGGCCTTGGCCCGGCGCACGAAGCGGGCTTCGCTGCGCCGCAGCCATCCGCCGGTGCCGCGCTCATCGCGGCGGTCGCGGAAGAACACCGCATGCCCGTGGCCCTGCGGAACGCACCGCACCGCGCCCGGCGTCATGGCGGTGCGCGCGAAGGCGCCGTGGCGGGAGGCGAGGAAATCCGTCAGGGTCTCCTCGCGGGCGAACAGGCGGATGGCAAGGCCGGGCGTCGGTGCGTCGGGATCGTCGCTGTAGCCGACGAAGGCGACCGCGATGCGGCGGGCTTCGGCGGCCTTGGCGGCGGGACGGTCCAGGCCGTCGGTCGGAAAGACCTCGCTGTTGTAGCCGTGGACGGTGGACAGGACGCGCCCGAGCAGCATCGGGGTATCGGTCGCCGGGGCGCCGGGCGGGGGGCGGAACTCGACATAGCGGGTCGCCGCGTCGTCCGTGGCGTCGTCCGTGGCATGGGTCATGGCATCGGTCATGGCATCGGTCATGGCGTCGGGCTCCTGCCGCGTCGTCGGCGGCCGTCGATGCGAAGATGAGGAGAAGGCGGGAGGTGGGGCGGCTTCCCGCTCATTCGTCCTTGGCGGAGAAGACGCCGCCGCGGATCAGGACCGCGACGAAATAGTGGTCGTCGTCGCCCAGGTCGGCGAGGGTCTGCGCGGCCAGGAAGCGGGCGTGGACGGCGGGGAGGTCGAGCAGCATCTCGTAGAAGCCCCGTGCTCCGTCGCGGTTCGGCAGGCGGATGGCGGTGTTGCGCGACTGCACATAGCCATAGGGCTCGATGGCGATGGCCCCGTACTCCTCCGCCTGCCCGTGCCATTCGTCGATGCAGCGGAGCGCGTTGCCGATCTTCTGCGAATGGATCGTCGCCTGCCGGATCTCGGCGCCGTCGTGCAGGGTGCGGATGGAGGAGAGCGTCTTGCTCTTCTGGCCCTTCTGCTTTCCCTTCCGGCCGGTCGTGCCGTCGCCGACGAATTCCTGGCTCGGGTAGACCTCCTGGCCCGCAGCCAGGGTGCCTTCCCCGGTCACCGACAGGAACAGGGTGTTGCGCGTGCCGGCCAGCGCCCCGCCGATGGCGGAGGCAAGGCTCCGGAAGTCCGTCCCCGCCACGACGGTGCCGGGAAAGCGGTCGGCCGGGATGCCGTCGATGGCGAAGCTCCAGGAGGCGGGCTCGGCCTCGTGCAGGGTGCGGAGCGTCACCGTCTTGTCCACGGCGTAGCGGTTGCGCCACAGCCAGCCGCCGCACACCAGCCGCCACGCATAGCGCGCGCCGAGCAGGTCGTAACCGCCGAGGGCGGCGTAGCGGTCGACGACCTCGACCAGCCGCCGGCGGATCGCCGCATCGTTGCAGCCGGCGGGAGCGCGGGATTCGGCGCGGAACGACAACGTGAAGGCGACGCGGAAGCGGTCGCGGTCCAGCGGCAGCGTTGCTATGTCGATGCGCTGGGGATTGGCGTTCTCCGGGTCGAGCTGCTTGGCGATGTTCTCGCTGCTGTCGGCGACGCCGACCCCCTTGAACACGTTGCCGAAGTTGGAGATGGAGCCGCGCACCGTGGTCTCGCGCACGGCGACCGGGAGGGCCGGCGCCGCCTCGTCCGAGGAGGAGACCGCGTAGATCGCCGCCTCGCTCGGGTTGATGGAGCGGTTGTAGTTGAGGAAGGACGCCAGGGTCGCGGCGTCCGTCCGGGTCTTGCCTTTGCCTGCCATGATGGGATCTCCGGTCTGAACAGGGTCATGCCATTCCGGCAGGCGGCGGCGCCGCGCCGGGTCGTCGTCTCGGCCGCCGGCCGGCCGGCGGGGCGGTTCACCACGCTGGTTCACCAGGAAGGTGCCGCGCTCAGCCCGGCCCGGGCTCCAGCCTCAGGGCGTCCAGCGCGGTGCGGTAATAGGCTTGCGTCGCCGGATCGTGCTCGACCCGCCAGAAGAAGCCGCGTTCGAGGGATTCCGCGGTGATCCGGCGCGTGGAGACATATTCGCCGAGGCCGAGCAGGTTCTCGACGAAGGCGTGGGGATAGCGGCCCCCGGCGTCGCGCGGGACGGTGCGGGCGCCGGGCGGCTTCAGCTCCTCCAGGGCGAGATAGCCGACGGCCACGGGAACGACCCAGCCGCGCTGGGCACGCACCCAGCGCCCCTCGTCGTCCTGCGCGACCTCCACCGCGTCGAGCACGACGTCGAGGGGATCGCGGCCGGAGCCGACCGCGGCGTCGAGAAGGTCCCGGCGGTCCTTCAGGATCCATCCCGCCGGCCGGCGGGCCAGCGCCGCCGCGACCTCGGCGAGCGAGGAGCAGACGGCGACGAAGCCGCCTTCCGCCCCCCGGGAG
>JAEZHQ010000216.1 GCA_023416455.1 Pseudomonadota bacterium
GGCGTCGAGGGCGGCGGCGAGCCCTGGGTCCGGCCGCCAAGCGGCGACCAGGCCGGCGACGGCGGACAGGCTGCACAGCACGCTCTTGGTCGCCGCCACCGACCGCTCCGGGCCGGCCGCCAGCGGCAGATGGTGCTCGGCGGCGGCGGCGAGCGGCGAGTCCCCGGCGTTGACCAGCGCCAGCGTGAAAGCCCCGGCGTTGCGGGCGTGGGCCAGCGTGGCGACCAGGTCGGGGCTTTGGCCGGACTGCGACAAGGCCAGCACCAGCGCCCCTTCCAGCCGCAGCCGGGCGCCGTAGAGCGTGACCGCCGAGGGCGCCGCCGGGACGGTGACCAGCCCGAGCGCGGTCTCGAACAGGGCGCGGGCGTAGCCGGCGGCGTGGCCCGAGCTGCCGCGCGCCACCGTCACCGCGAAGGCCGGCGGGCGGGCGCGCAGGAGGCCGGCCAGCCGCGCCAGCCGCGTCGCGTTGGCGGTGCGCTGGGCCGCGATGAGGTCGGGGGCGGACAGGGCCTCGGACCGCATCAGCGGCTCGGGCCGGGCGTCGGACCGGAACATGGTGGGCAGCAGCCTCCTCGCCGTCGGGGAATGCGTCATCTTGTGGCGTGGCCGCGGATTCGCCAACCCCCGATCGCCGGGGCGGCGGACAGGGACGGACGCGCACCGCCGGTGCGCGTCCGCCTAGCCGATGAGGCAAGCAGGAGAGGAGCAGGAGGGATTTGCCACCGGCCCCGGCGCGGTGCGGGAGCAAGGACCGCGACGGGGCTCCCTCTTTGGGGTGGGCGGGACGCTGGGGAAGCGAGGCGCTGTCCAGACGGGCCGGATGGAGCCTGGCTGGACCGGGCCGGATCGGGCGCCGTGCATCGTCCCGCCCACCGACATCAAGAACACGGCAGGGAGGCATCCGGCCCGGCGTCCCGTTGCCTTACGACCCTCGGCCAGGGGGACCCCCGGCGCTCTGGTCGCCCGGCCTATCCCCCCCGGTCAGGCCGGTGCGCAAGGCGGCGGCCTCATCCCCGGCGGCCGGCGGGGCCGCCGGGGCGGGCGGGCCGCCGGCCCTTGCCGGCCTGCTGGGTGAGAAAGGTCCGGGCGGCGGGTGCCGGCTTGCCGCTGTTGGCGGCCTTTGCGGCCGTCCCGGCGGGCTGCCAGGCGGGGATCAGCTGGTGCTCCCCGGGGCCGATCAGGTCGGTGCGGCCCATCCGCTTCAGCGCCTCGCGCAGGACCGGCCAGTTCTCCGGGTCGTGGTAGCGCAGGAAGGCCTTGTGCAGGCGGCGCTGCTTCAGCCCCTTGGCCGAGAACACCTCTTCCGAGCCGTGCCGGCGCACCGGGCGCAGGGGGTTGCGCTCGCTGTGGTACATGGCGGTGGCCAGCGACATCGGCGAGGGCAGGAAGGTCTGCACCTGGTCCGCCTTGAAGCCGTTGCGCTTCAGCCACAGGGCGAGGTTCATCATGTCCTCGTCGGTGGTGCCGGGATGGGCGGCGATGAAGTAGGGGATCAGGTACAGCTTCTTTCCGGCCTCGCGGGCCGCCGCCTCGAACATCGTCTTGAAGCGGTCGTAGGTGCCGATCCCCGGCTTCATCATCTTGGACAGCGGGCCGCTCTCGGTGTGTTCCGGCGCGATCTTCAGGTAGCCGCCGACATGGTGGGTCACCAGCTCCTTGACATATTCCGGGCTGCGGACGGCGAGGTCGTAGCGCAGGCCCGAGGCGATGTTGATCTTCTTCACGCCGGGGATGGCGCGCGCCTTGCGGTAGAGCTGGATCAGCGCGGAGTGGTCGGTGTCCAGGTTCTTGCAGACGTCGGGGTAGACGCAGGACGGCCGGCGGCACAGCGCCTCGATCGCCTTGTCCTTGCAGGCCATGCGGTACATGTTGGCGGTCGGCCCGCCCATGTCGGAGATGACCCCGGTGAAGCCCTTCACCTTGTCGCGGATCTCCTCGATCTCGCGCAGGACCGAGCCCTCGGAGCGGCTCTGGATGATGCGCCCCTCGTGCTCGGTGATCGAGCAGAAGGAACAGCCGCCGAAGCAGCCGCGCATGATGTTGACCGAGAAGCGGATCATCTCCCAGGCGGGGATGCGGGCGTCGCCGTAGGAGGGGTGGGGGGCGCGGGCGTAGGGCAGGCCGTAGACCCCGTCCATCTCCGCCGTGGTCAGCGGGATCGGCGGCGGGGTCAGCCAGACCTCGCGGTCGCCGTGCCGCTGCACCAGGGCGCGGGCGTTGCCGGGGTTGCTCTCCTGGTGGAGCACGCGCGAGGCGTGGGCGTAGAGCGTCTTGTCCGCGCTCACCTCCTCGAAGGAGGGCAGGCGCACCACGGTGCGCCCGGCGTTCGCGGCGCGCGGGGCGGCGGGGGTCAGCTCGTCGATGCCGCTGCTGTCGACCACCGTCCAGCCGTCGGGCACGGCGCCGCGGATGATGGCGGTGCCGCGGATGTCGTCGGCGGTGCGCAGGGACGCACCGGCGGCGGCGCGGTGGGCGATCTCCACGATGGCGCGCTCGGCGTTGCCGTAGGCCAGGATGTCGGCCTTGGCGTCGACGATGACGGAGCGGCGGATCTTCTCGCTCCAGTGGTCGTACTGGGCGATGCGGCGCAGCGACGCCTCGATGCCGCCCAGCACGACGGGGACGTCCTTGTAGGCCTCGCGGCAACGCTGGGCATAGACGATGACCGCGCGGTCCGGGCGCTTCCCGCCCTCGTCGTTGGGGGTGTAGCTGTCGTTGTGGCGCAGCCGGCGGTCCGCCGTGTAGCGGTTGACCATGGAGTCCATGTTGCCGCCGGTCACGCCGAAGAACAGGTTGGGCCGGCCCAGCGCCTTGAACGGCTCGGCGCTGCTCCAGTCCGGCTGGGCGATGATGCCGACGCGCAGGCCCTGCGCCTCCAGCAGCCGGCCGATGATCGCCATGCCGAAGCTCGGATGGTCCACATAGGCGTCGCCCGTCACCACCACGACGTCGCAGGCATCCCAGCCCAGCCGTTCCATCTCCGCCCGCGACATCGGCAGGAAGGGGGCGGGCCTGTGGTCGCCCGCCCGGATGCTGGGGAAGGAGAAGATGTCTCTGGCGTTGAGCATGACGCTCTCCGTTCGGGCCGCGTCGCCGGCCGCGCCGGGCAAAAGGGCGTTCGTCATAACCTGTCCGTCCAGAATGTCAAACCCGGCTCCTGCGGCCGGTCCCTCTTGTTCCGGTTCCCTTGACCGCGGTCAAGGATAGTCTGAGTGGAGCGGTCAACTTTTCCCCGCAAGCGGAGGCACAGCCGCCGCTAGCGAAGGCTCCCGACCCGCTTGGAGCCCGATCCAGGGGAACCGCACCGATGACCGAACGCTTCACCAAGGCGGCCGCCCGCAACATCTTCTACGGCGGATCGCTGTTCTTCTTCGCCGCCTTCGTCTCGCTGACCGCGCTCAGCCACATCTACGTGGTGGAGACCGGCACCGACCACAAGGGCATCACCGAGGGCGTCGCCCGCGGCAAGCATGTGTGGGAGAGGAACTCCTGCATCAACTGCCACACCATCCTGGGCGAGGGCGCCTACTTCGCCCCCGAGCTGGGCAACGTGTGGGTCCGCTACGGCGGCGACCGGGACCCCGAAGGCGCGCGGGCCGCGCTGAAGGGCTGGATGCAGGCCCAGCCCAGCGGCGTCGAGGGCCGCCGCCAGATGCCGCAATTCCACCTGGACGACCGGGAGCTGGACGACCTCGTCGATTTCCTCGCCTGGACCAGCCGCATCAACACCCAGAACTGGCCGCCCAAGGTCTCGGGCTGAGAGGAAGGACGACAGCCATGAAATACGAAACCCAACGGGTTGCGCTGCCCTACATCTACGGCGCGCTCGCGCTGTTCGCGGTCCAGCTCCTGGTCGGCCTGCTGGCCGGCACCGTCTATGTGCTGCCCAACACGCTGTCGGAGCTGCTGCCCTTCCACATCCTGCGGATGATCCACACCAACGCGCTGATCGTGTGGCTGCTGATGGGCTTCTTCGGCGCCGCCTACTACCTCATTCCGGAGGAGGCGGAGCGGGAGCTGCACAGCCCCCGGCTCGCCTACATCCAGTTCGGGCTGTTCCTGTTCGGGGCGCTGGCCGCGGTCGTCGGCTACGTCTTCCGCGTCCACGAGGGCCGCGAGTTCCTCGAACAGCCGCTGTGGATCAAGGCCGCCATCGTCGTCGTCGCCCTGATGTTCCTCTACAACATCTCCATGACGGTGCTGAAGGGGCGGCGCACGGTCATCACCAACATCCTGGTGATGGGGCTGTGGGGCATCGCGCTGTTCTTCCTGTTCGCCTTTTACAACCCGGCCAACCTGTCGCTGGACAAGATGTACTGGTGGTATGTCGTCCATCTCTGGGTCGAGGGCGTGTGGGAGCTGGTCATGGCCGCCATCCTCGCCTTCCTCATGATCAAGCTGACCGGCGTCGACCGCGAGGTGGTGGAGAAGTGGCTGTACGCCATCGTCGGGCTGGCGCTGTTCTCCGGGCTGCTGGGCACCGGGCACCATTACTACTGGATCGGCACGCCCGGCTACTGGCAATGGATCGGCTCGCTGTTCTCGACGCTGGAGGTGGCCCCCTTCTTCTTCATGGTCGTCTTCGCCATCTCCATGGTCCTGAAGGGCGGGCGCAACCATCCGGACAAGGCGGCGCTGCTGTGGTCGGTCGGCTGCGCGGTGGTGGCCTTCCTGGGGGCCGGCGTGTGGGGCTTCCTGCACACGCTGTCCTGGGTCAACTACTACACCCACGGGACGCAGGTGACGGCGGCGCACGGGCACCTCGCCTTCTTCGGCGCCTACGCCATGATCAACCTCGCCATCTTCACCTACGCCATGCCGCATCTGCGCGGGGTCGCCCCCTACAACCAAACAGCGAACAAGCTGAGCTTCTGGCTGATGACCGGCGGCATGACGGTGATGACCTTCACCCTGACCTTCGCCGGGGTCGTCCAGGTCCACCTCCAGCGCGTCCTGGGCATGGACTTCATGACCGTGCAGGAGCAGATCGCCCCCTTCTACTGGGTGCGGCTGGCCGCCGGCGCGGCGGTGTTCATCGGCGCCGCGCTCTACCTCTACGCCCTGCTGGGTCCGGCCCGCGCGGCCCGGCCCGCCGGCCTCGGCGGCACGGTCCAGCCCGCCGAGTGACCCGCCCATCCCCCTTCCCCTCCCGGGGGAAGGGGGGTCTCCCCAGGAGGTTTCCCCCCATGACCGTCAGCGCTTCCCTCCGCACCGTCGCCGCCACCGCTGCCGCCACCGCGGACGGCCCGGCCGTCCCTTACTACAAGCCCGTCGGCGACGAGTGCGCGCTGTTCGAGCACGCCTTCCGCCACCGCCTGCCGCTGCTTCTGAAGGGGCCGACCGGCTGCGGCAAGACGCGCTTCGTGGCGCACATGGCGGCCCGGCTCGGCCGGCCGCTCCACACCGTGTCCTGCCACGACGACCTGACCGCCGCAGACCTCACCGGCCGCCATCTGCTGAAGGGCGGCGACACGGTGTGGGTGGACGGCCCGCTGACCCGCGCCGTGCGCGAGGGCGCCATCTGCTACCTCGACGAGGTGGTGGA
>JAEZHQ010000254.1 GCA_023416455.1 Pseudomonadota bacterium
GGCCCGGGCAGCGTGGCGACCGCCGTCGGCGGCGGCGGCGGGGGCGGCGGCGGCGAGGGCGGGAGGATGGGGAACGGCACGCCGAGCATCTTGGCGCAGGCGGCGGTCACCGCCGCCGAGTTGACCATGGCGGCGTTCTGCTGGTGATGGACGGCGTTGTACATGGCCATGCCCAGCGTCTCCACCATCACCGCGTCGAGCATGCCGAACGCCTGGGAGGGGGCTTGGCCCGTCAGCAGCGTGACGATGCCACTCACCGAATCGACGATCCGGCTGTTTACGGTGCCTTCATCGCTCATGGTCCGGAGGCTCCCTTGGTGATGATCAGCGTTAGCACTTGCGCGAGCGCGGCGTTGCAGAGGACCTGCCCGCGCTGCTGGTTGGCGACGGCGTTCGACATGGCCAGGCCGATGCTGTCGGCCATGGCGAGATCGGTCATGCCCATGGCCGCCGACGGGGCCATGCCCAGCGGGATCGCCACGACGGTGGCGACCTCCTCCGGCGAGGACTCGGTCGCTTCGGTCATGGCGACGCCCGGGCTTGCGCGGGCGGTTCACGCACGCCGCGCGATCGCAAGGGGAGCCCGCGTCCCGCCGCGGCAACGGAGGCGGACTCCCCTGCGCATCAGACGAGGCCGAGCGCCAGGATCTGCTCGGTGGCCTTGCCGGTCGTCGCCGTCTCCACGGTCAGCAGCGTCGACACCGCCTGGGCGGTGGAGGCCTGCATCGTCACGTAGGACTGCTGCTGGTTGTTGGTGGCGTTGTGCGCCGCGTTCGACAGCGCCTGGCTGGTCGCCACGAACAGGTTGCCCATGGCGATGGCGGGGGCGTCGCCCAGCACCTTGGTGTTGACCTGGGACACCGAGTCCGTGATCTGGCTGTTCAAGGCGGTCGGAAATGCCATGATGTGCGCTCCTTAAGTGCGGTTGGATGAATGGAAGGTGAGAGGGGCCGGATCGCCGGACCCGACGGCGCGTGTCGGCGCGCCGTCAGCCGACGATCTTCTTGGTGGCGACGCCGGTCGTGGCCGTGTCCAGCGAGTAGAGCAGGGCGACGCCCGCCGCGGTGGCGGCCTGCGCCGTCACGTACATCTGCTGCTGCGCCATGGTGGCGTTGTGGGCCGCATTGGCCAGTGCTTGGGCCGTGGCCTGATACAGGTTCCCCATGGCGATCGCCGGCGACAACCCGATGGCCTGGACGTTGGCCTGGGTTACGGAGTCGGTGATCTGATCGTTGACGGCCGTCGGAAATGCCATGCGTTGTGGTTCCCTGGCGTTGTCGATGGCCTAAGCCGCCGTGGTCGGCACCGCTGGCCAAGGCGGCACTGGGGCCGGGCGGCGGTTACCGCGTGGACAGGATCTGCTTGGCGGACACGCCGGTGGTCGCGGTGTCGAGCGAGTAGAGCGTGGCAACCCCCATGGTGGTGGCGGACTGCGAGGTCACATAGCTCTGCTGCTGCGCATAGGTGGCGTTGTGGGCGGCGTTGGCCAGCGCCTGGGCGGTGGCCTGGTAGAGGTTGCCCATGGCGATCGCCGGCGCGTCGCCCAGGACCTTGGTGTTGGCCTGCGTGACGGAATCGGTGATCTGGTCGTTGACGGAGGTCGGAAATGCCATAATGCCTGCCTTTCAGGTTGCCGACCGCCCGGCCGCGGCATGGCTCCGGGCGGTTCGTTTGGTGCTCGCGGGACGGCGGCCGGTGGCGCGCCGCCGGTTACTGGCCGAGGCCCTTCACGCCGGTGCCGAGGATTTCCCGGGTGGCGACGCCGGTGGTCGCGGTGTCGAGCGAGTAGAGCGTGGCCACGCCCATGGTGGTGGCGGACTGCGAGGTCACGTAGCCCTGCTGTTGGGCGTTGGTGGCGTTGTGGGCGGCGTTGGCCAGCGCCTGGGCCGTGGCCTGGAAGAGGTTGCCCATGGCGATCGCCGGCGCGTCGCCCAGGACCTTGGTGTTGGCCTGCGTGACGGAATCGGTGATCTGGTCGTTGACGGACGTCGGAAATGCCATTGTCGATCCTCTTTTCGTGATTGCCCTTCGTAACCGAAGGTGGTTTTGCCAGAAGGAACGCCGATCTTAAGTGGCGTTTCCCGGTAACAGGGCGCACTATAGGGAGAGTTTCCGGCCGCCGATTGGCGCCGATGACGAAAAACCCGGCGGATTTGCCGAAGTTGCTTGGGAGGGTGGCATGGGCCATATCAGCCTGTATGACGCGAAGACGCACCTCTCGGGCCTGGTTGATCGCGCGGCGGCCGGGGAAGAGATCGTCATCGCCAAGAACGGCGTGCCGATGGCCAAGCTGGTTCCGCTGCGCAAGGTGACGGAACCCCGCAGCCCGGCCCGGGCGCTGGGCATCACCCACATCGCGCCGGACTTCGCCGATCCCGATCCGCAGATCGAGGCGCTGTTCACCGGCGCCGCCCCGGGGCGACGGGGCTGGTCGCTGATGGGCCTGCTGCTCGACACCCACCTGTTCTTCTGGTGGGACGCCGGCGCCGACCCGATCGGCCCGGCGGTGCGGGCCGCGATCGCCGACCCGCGGAATTGCGTCTACGTGAGCGCGGCTTCCGTGTGGGAGATCGCAATCAAGAGCATGAGCGTCGCGCAGATGTGGGCGCGCTCATAGATCGGATCGCGTCGGATCGGAGGATCGCGCAGGATCGGAAGCGATGCCGATGGCGGCCTGCCCGCGCACCATCGGCCGGGCCGCCCCCGCCGGCGTTCAAGGAGCGTGTTCAGGAGCCTGTTCAGGGACCGCGTTCAAGCGCCGCCGCTATCAGGCGTTCCGCCAGTTCGGGCAGGACGGCGACCGGCCCCCGGCCCGGCCCGTGGGTCTGGCTGGCCGCGAAGGCCCCCTCGATCAGCAGCGCCAGGGCGTGGGCAAGCCACGCCGGGTCGGCCGCGCCGGCGGCCGCGGCAAGCGCGGCCAGCCGCTCGTGGAGAACGGCCTTGTTGGCGGCCACCAGCCGCCGGACCGGGTGGTTGGGGTCGGGAAACTCGGCGGCGACGTTGACGAAGGGACAGCCGCGGCAATCGGGGGCCGACAGGCGCTCCGCGAGGTCGGCGACGATCTGGAGGAGCTGGCGGCGCGGGTCCCCGGGATGGCGGGCGGCGCCGGCCTCCCAGCGCTGCCAGAACTCCTCGTCCTTGTGCCGGAGATAGGCGGCGACCAGCTCGTCCTTGGAGGCGAACTGGCGGTAGAGGCTCATCTTGTTGAGGCCGGCCCGCTTCACCACGGCGTCGACGCCGACCGCCCGCACGCCGTCGCGGTGGAACAGCTCCGCCGCCGCGTCGAGGAGATGGCGGTGCGCCGCCACGCCCGGCACCCGCCGGCGCGCCCGCCCGGACCCGGGCGCCCTGGATTTGCTGGTCTTCATTCCCCCACCCGCGGCCGCATGCCCGAATCTAGCGGCGGTTCCCGGCGACCACAACAGGGCTAGGGTTTCGTGCGTTTAATCTGAAACGCACGAAACCCTAGGCCTTTGTTTTGCGAGCGGATTCACGCTTCAAATCGATTCCGATTTTACGCGATCCGCTCTAGCGCCGCCCGCCGACCTCGTCGAAATGGTCGAGCAGGGAGGCGGGATCCTCATAGACGCGGAAGGCGCCGGCGCGCTCCAGCTCGTCCTGCCCGTAGCCACCGGACAGCAGCCCGATGCTGAGGCTGCGGGCCCGCCGGGCGGCCAGGATGTCCCAGACGCTGTCGCCCACCACGATCGTGGATTCGACGGCGACGCCCAGCCGCTCGGCCGCCGCCAGGAACAGGTCGGGGTCCGGCTTGGCGTACTTCACCTGATCGCGTGTCACCACCGGCGTCCGGCCGGGGTCGATCCCCAGCGTCTCCAGGCCGGGCCGGGCCGTCTCGATCCGGCCGCTCGTCGCCACCGCCCAGGGGATGCCGGCCGCGGTCAGGTGGGTCAGCAGCGCCCGCGCGCCCGGCAGCGGCCGGACCCGGCCCGCCTGCCTCCGGAAGGCTTCCGCGTGGTGGCGCCGCAGCCGGTCCAGCAGCTCCGCGCTGATCGCCAGCCCGGTCTCGCGCAGCAGCATGTTGGTGAAGAGCCCCCCGCTCATCCCGATCCTGCGGTGGATGCGCCACACCGACAGCTCGATCCCCTCCCGGTCCAGCGCCTCCTGCCAGGCCAGGACGTGCTGGTACACGCTGTCGATGAGCGTGCCGTCGAGGTCGAACAGGAACGCCGTGTCGATGCGGTTCATGACAGCCTCCCCGGTGCCGGCGCCGGCCTCCCCTCCATAACCGGCGCCACGCCGAATCGGCCCGCCGCTCCTCCGGAAGGCGGGCGGCGCGGTCCCGGCGGTTGACGGAGCCGCCGGCCGACGCGATGTCTATCCCGGTGCGGCAAAGGCCGCGCCGGCGGATGGACGCTTCGTCACGACAGGAGGAATGCCCCGGCATGCCGTCACGGATCGAGGACTACGCGCTGATCGGGGATTGCGAGACCGCCGCGCTGGTGTCGCGCGACGGGTCCATCGACTGGCTGTGCTGGCCGCGCTTCGACTCCGCCGCCTGCTTCGCCGCGCTGCTCGGCACGCCCGAGAACGGCCGCTGGCGGATCGCCCCGGCCGATCCGGCGGCCCGCGTCACCCGGCGCTACCGGGACGGCACCATGATCCTGGAAACCCGGTTCGAGACCGCGGAGGGGGCGGCGACCCTCATCGACTTCATGCCGCCGCGCGACCACACCTCCGATCTCGTGCGCATCGTCGTCGGCGAACGCGGCCATGTCACGTTCCGCACCGAGCTGGTGATCCGCTTCGACTACGGGGCCACCGTGCCCTGGGTCACCCGGCTGGAGGACGGCGGCGGCCTCCAGGCCGTCGCCGGACCCGACCGGCTGGTGCTGCGCACGCCGGTGCCGCTGCACGGCGAGGATCTCCACACCGTCGGCACCTTCTCGGTGGCGGCGGGCCAGCGGGTGCCCTTCGTGCTGAGTCACGGCCCCTCCTACCGGCGCCGGAACGGCACCGCCGAGTCCATGGTGGCGCTGGCCTCCACCGAGACCTTCTGGCACGACTGGTCGGGGCGCTGCCCGCCGGTCGGACCCTGGACCGACGCCGTCAAGCGGTCAGTGCTGACCCTCAAGGCCCTGACCTACCGGCCGACCGGCGGGATCGTCGCGGCGCCGACCACCTCGCTGCCCGAGCGCATCGGCGGCCCGCGCAACTGGGACTACCGCTTCTGCTGGCTGCGCGACGCCACCTTCACCCTGCTGGCGCTGATGAACCTCGGCTATTACGACGAGGCGCGGACCTGGCGCGACTGGCTGCTGCGGGCGGTCGCCGGCAGCCCCGGACAGATGCAGATCCTCTACGGGATCGCCGGCGAGCGGCGCCAGCCCGAATGGGAGGTCCCCTGGCTGCCGGGCTACGAGGGCTCGCGCCCGGTGCGTGTCGGCAACGCCGCCGCCGGGCAGCTCCAGCTCGACGTCTACGGGGAGGTCGCCGACGCTCTGTTCCAGGCGGTGCGCGGCGGGCTGCCGCCCCACGAGCGCGCCCACGCCATCCGGGAAGGCGTGCTCCGCCACCTCCAGGCCATGTGGCGCGAACCGGACGAGGGCATCTGGGAGGTGCGCGGCGGCCACCGCCACTTCACCCATTCCAAGGTGATGGCCTGGGTCGCCTTCGACCGCGCGGCCAAGGCGGCGGCGCTGCGTGGCGACGGCGCGGAGGCCGGGCGCTGGCGCGGCCTCGCCGACGAGATCCACGAGGAGGTCTGCCGCAAGGGCTTCGACCCTGGCCTCAACAGCTTCGTGCAGTCCTACGGCTCGCGCCGGCTCGACGCGGCGCTCCTCCAAATCCCGCTGGTCGACTTCCTGCCGCCGGACGACCCGCGCGTGCGCGGCACCATCGCCGCCGTCGAGCGGCGGCTGATGCAGGACGGGCTGGTCATCCGCTACGACACCCGCGACGGGCTCGACGGGCTGCCCCCCGGGGAAGGCGCCTTCCTCGCGTGCAGCTTCTGGCTGGCCGACAACTACGTCCTCCAGGGCCGCGTTTCCGAGGCCCGGGCGCTGTTCGAGCGCCTTCTCGCCCTGCGCAACGACGTCGGGCTGCTCGCCGAGGAGTACGACCCGCGGGCCGGGCGGATGCTGGGCAATTTCCCCCAGGCGTTCAGCCATGTCGGCCTGATCACCACCGCGCTCAACCTGACCCGCGCCGGGGGTCCCGCGCGCGAGCGCACCGGCGACGCCCCCGCGGCGGCGCACGCCGCCCGGACGGAGGAGGCCGGACCGTGAGCGCCGCCGGGGCGATCAGGCGGCTGGCCGCGGGTCTGCGCCGCCGCCCGCCGGGCGGCCGGACCGCTGCGAACAGGCCCTCGTGATCTCGGCCCCGAACAGGAAGATCGCCGCCGAATAGTAGACCCACAGCAGGATCAGCGCGAAGGACCCCGCCGCCCCGTAGACGGTGGCGATGCCGGCCGTTCCCAGATACAGCCCGATCAGCATCTTGCCGGCCAGGAACAGGAAGGCCGTGACCATCGCGCCGATCCGCAGGCATCGCCACGGGATGCGGACGTCGGGAAGGACCCGGTAGACGAGGGCGAACAGGACGGTGAACACCGCCCAGGACAGCAGGGTGTTGGCCGCCCACAGCAGGGCTGCCACATCCGGGAGCCACCGCCCCATCCCCACCCCGAGCGCGGCCAGCGCCGCGCTGACGGCGAGCGACACGATCAGCAGGAAGCCGATCGCCCCGATCAGGGCGAGCCCCTTCAGCCGCGCCGCCACCAGCCAGGTGAGGGTGGCCGCGGCCGGCGGGGCGGCCTTCCAGATGCGGTTGAGGGCGGTCTGCAATTCGGTGAAGACCGTGGTGGCGCCGACGATCATGGTCAACCCGCCCAGCAGGCCCGCCCAGCGGCCGGCCTGCGGGTCGGCGGCGCTGGCGGCCAGCGCCTGCACCGCCCGGGCCGGCTCCACGCCGATCAGGCCGGCCAGCTGCGCCATCAGCGCGCCCTGCGCCGCCTCGCGGCCGAAGACCAGGCCGGCCAGGGCGGTCACCAGGACGACGACCGGGGCCAGCGAGAAGGCCGTGTAGAAGGCGATCGACGCGGCCAGGCTCATGGCGTCGTCGGCGATCCAGCCGGCGGCGGCGTCGGCGATCACGGTCCAGGCTTGCCGAACGGTCCCCATCGGCGCTCTCCGGCCAGGGCGCCGGCACCCGCCCGGCCCCACAGCGGTGGAGATGGACGCCGGCCGGCGCCGGTCAAGGCGGCGGCGCGGGTCTTGCGGGGCCGCCGCCGGGTCACCCCGTCTGGGCCTGCATCCACAGCCGCATGAGGTCGGCGACGCTTCTGACCCCGAGCTTCTCCAGGATGTGGGCGCGGTGGGTCTCGACGGTGCGCACGCCGATGTTCAGGCGCGCCGCGATCACCTTGTTCGGGCAGCCCTCGGTCATCAGGGCGGCGACCTCCCGCTCCCGCACGCTCAGCCCGCCCAGGAGCGCCGCCGCCCGCGCGGCGGCGGCGCAGGATTCGCGCCGCCGGGCGTCGAAGGCCAGGGCCTCGCGGACGCGCTGGAGGAAGACGCCCTGGTCGAAGGGCTTCTCCAGGAAGTCCAGCGCCCCCGCCCGCAGCGCCATGACCGCCGAAGCGACGTCGCCGTGCGCGGTGATCACGATGACCGGCAGGCCGAGGCCGCGGCGGGCCAGCTCGCGCTGCAACTCCAGCCCGTCCATGCCGGGCATGCGCAGGTCCATCACCAGGCAGCCCGGCCGGTCCTGCGGGCAGCGGTGCAGGAAGGCGAGCGCGCTGTCGAAGACCTCGACCGGCAGGCCGGCGACCTCGACCATGGCGGCCAGCGAGTCGCGCACCGCCTCGTCGTCGTCGACGATGAAGACGGTGGGCGGTGGGGCGGGCGGCGTGACGGGAACGGGATCAGTCATCGGATTTCGCGGCCGGAACGGTGACGTGGAAGCAGGCCCCCCGCCCGGAGCTGTCGGCCAGCCACAGACGGCCGCCGTGGGCCTCGATGATCGAGCGGCAGATGGGCAGGCCCAGCCCCATGCCCGCCGGCTTGGTGGTGGCGAAGGGCGAATAGAGACGGTCGACCATGTGGTCGGGGACGCCGGGGCCGCTGTCGCGGACCTGGAAGAGCACCTGGCCGGCGGCCTCCCGGCCAATGCGCAGGGCGACCTCGCGGGTCGGCGGGGACGCCGCCGCGATGGCCTCGATGCCATTGTGGACGAGGTTGAGCAGGACCTGCTGGATCTGGATGCGGTCGGCCAGGATCGGCGGCAGGCCGGGCTCCACCTCGACCCGCAGCCGCACGCCGGCGTAGGAGGCGGCGGCCCGCGCCAGCGCCACGGTGTCGTCGGCGATGCCGACGACCGACACCGGCTCCAGCCGCGGCGGCCCCTTGCCGAGGAAGGTGCGCAGCCCGCGGATCACCTCGCCCGCCCGCTCGGCCTGCGCCACCGCCTTGTTCATCAAATCCTGCGCCCGGGCCGGCGCCCCGGCCTCGCCCAGCACGCCCTGGGCGGCGCGGGTGTAGCTGATGGCGGCAAGCAGCGGCTGGTTCAGCTCGTGGGCCAGCGCCGAGGCCATCTCGCCGGTGGCGGTCAGCCGCGCGATGTGGGCGAGCTGGTTCTGCTGGTCGCGCAGGCGCGCCTCGACCCGGCGCCGCTCGCTGACCACGCTGCCCAGGAACAGGGCGGTGATGGCCAGCGTCAGCATCAGCGTCTGGTAGTAGACGATGGTGCCGAGCGGATAGCCCGTCGCCTGGAGGCCGGCGATCAGCGCCGCCTGGATGGCCAGCGCCGCCAGCGTCGCCCCCGGCAGGCCGTGGGCGACGGCGATCCACACCAGCGGCAGGAACAGCAGGTAGAAGAGATTGAACTCCCCGCCGGGGATGGCGGCGAAGACCGCCGCCGCCGCGGCGGCGACGGCCAGCGCCTGGAGCAGCACGGCCGGGCCGGGCCGGCGCAGCGGGCCGTGGCTGAGCAGCGGCCGGAAGGGCGGGCGCAGCGGCGGATTGATGTGCACGAGGAGAACCGGGGTCACCACGGCGATGCCGATGGCGTCGCCCAGCCAGTACTGGAAGGCCAGGGACGGCAGCGCGGCGGGGGCGAACACGCCTTCGGCGACGAAGGTGCCGACGAACAGGACGGCCACCACGGCCGCGCCGAGGACGGTGACCCCGAGCAGCCAGGCGACGTCGCGCAGGTGCGCCAGGCCGGGGTCGATCGCGGCGTGGCGGCGCAGCACCGCCGCCGCCGCCGTGTAGCCCACGACGATGAACAGGTTGGACAGCAGCAGCGAGGCGACCGAGGCGGGGTGGCCGCGCACCACCAGGTCGGCCAGCACCAGCGTGACGAAGACCGCCGGCGCGCCGCGCAGGCCGGTCCACAGCAGAAGCGCCATGTAGAGGCCGGCCGGCGGGTTCCAGGGCGTGATGTTCAGCGAGGGCCGCTGGTGGATGAAGGTGACCCAGTCGAACGGCAGGTAGACGGCCGCGAAGGCGGCCATCAGCAGGAGCAGGCGGCCGGGAGTCGCCGTCCCGGACAGGGGGAAGGCGGACGGCGCCGGGACCGGCGGCGGGGCGGTGGACGGCAGGGCGGCGGGCATGCTGCGGGGCACTCTCCTGGGCGCGGAACCGACGGCCGGCCCGGCCCTGGTGGCGGCCGTCCGGACACCGCCCATATATGGGCGGGCACGGAACGGCCGCACAAGGATCACGGGGAGGCCACGGGGGCCGCCGGGCCGCCCCGCCTCCCCCTTCAGCCGGCGAAGTAGGGCTGGGTGCCGTGCGCGGCGATGGCGCCGGACAGACGCTCCAGCGCGTGGGCGTAGGCCGCGGTGCGCATGGACACGCCCTTGCCGGCGCTCAGGTCGGCGACCCGGCGGCCCTCGGTCTCCATGATGGTGCGCAGCCGCTCATGGATCTCCTTCAGGCTCCAGTAATAGCCCTGGCGGTTCTGCACCCACTCGAAGTAGGAAACGGTGACGCCGCCGGCGTTGGCCAGGATGTCGGGCAGCACGGTGACGCCCTTGGACCCCAGGATGCGGTCGGCCTCGGGGGTGATCGGGCCGTTGGCCAGCTCCAGGACGACACGCGCGGTGATGCGGCCGGCGTTGTCCGCGTGGATCTGGTCCTCCAGCGCGGCCGGGACCAGAACCTCGCAGTCCAGCCCCAGAAGCTCGTCCTCGCCGACGATCCGGGCGCGGCCCTCGGCGGCGTAGGCGCGGACCGAGCCATGGCTGGCCTTGGCCGCCTGGACCGCCTCGGGGTCGAGCCCGTCCGGATCGGCGATGGCGCCGCGCGAGTCCGAGATGCCGACGATGCGGTAGCCGTCGGCGTGCAGCAGGCGGGCGATGTGCAGCCCGGCGTTGCCGTAGCCCTGGATCACGGCGCGGCGGGCGCTGCCGGCCAGGCCGAGGTCGCGCTCCAGATGCTTCAGCAGGTAGAAGCCGCCGCGCGCCGTGGCGTCGTCACGGCCGACCGATCCGCCGAGGGCCAGCGGCTTGCCGGTGATGACGGCCGGGCTGGGCTGGCGGACGATCGAGCTGTATTCGTCGGCCATCCAGCCCATGATCATGGCGTTGGTGTAGACGTCCGGGGCCGGGATGTCGCGGTCGGGCCCGATCATGCCGGCGAAGGCCTGGACGTAGGCGCGCGACAGCCGCTCCAGCTCGGACTTCGACAGGCTGTGCGGATCGACCCGCACCGCGCCCTTGCCGCCGCCGTAGGGCAGGTTCATCACCGCGCACTTGAAGGTCATCCAGAAGGCGAGCGTGGTCACCTCCTCCATGGTCGATGCCGGATGGAAGCGGATGCCGCCCTTGGTCGGGCCACGCGTGTCGTCGTAGCGGCAGCGCCAGGCCGGGAAGGAGCGCCGCGAGCCGTCGTCCATGCGGATCGACAGGCACACGCTCAGCGTCTCCTTGGGGTATTTCAGCTTTTCCAGGACCTCCGGATCGACCGCAACGTGTCGTGCCGCCTCGTCAAGGCGGCTCAGCGCCCCCCCGAGCAGATCATTCATGCTTCCATTCCTTCATGTTGACGTCAGGCACCGGCCCCACGTCCCCATGGCGTCCCTTGGCGGCGCACCGGAAGAGGCCGCCCGTTGGGCCGGTCGGCGGTTCGTTGTAGTCCGGGAAATTGCGGATCGGAATATCCGTAAGATTACGGAGAGGGTTTAAGCCCTTGATTCACCGTAGAATAATCTGGCTTTCAAGGATCGCCGCCCAGGCCGCCGCAAGAGTTCCGTAATATTACGGATGGAATGAAACGCCGTTGCCGGGCAGATTGGTCCGGTTCGCTTCGCCATGGCGGCCAGAACGGGGTTGACGTCGATGATTCAAGGACACGAGCGGCCGCTGATCTGGATTGCGCGCTCCGAATACCGCCGCCTGCTGACCTCGCTGGACGAAATCGCGGCCCGGGCGCCCGACGTGTCCCGCTTCCTCGAAGCCGAGCTGGAGCGCGCGAT
This sequence comes from Pseudomonadota bacterium, assembly GCA_023416455.1. Taxonomy (GTDB): domain Bacteria; phylum Pseudomonadota; class Alphaproteobacteria; order Azospirillales; family Azospirillaceae; genus Azospirillum. Next base: position 11,437 of record JAEZHQ010000254.1, read on the forward strand.
CCTGTGCAGCGATCATCATCTGCCGAGCCGCGTGGTCCGCATGGGCACCCGGATCCATTTCCGCCGCGACGACGATGCGCCCCTGGAATGGGGCCTGCTGTGCTATCCCGACCGCACCGCCCCGCAGGAAGGGCGGATCGCCATCGGGTCGCCGCTGGGCGCCGCCCTGCTGGGGCTGCGCGAGGGCGCCGCCATGCCCTACCGCGACGAGGAGGGGTGCGAGCGCCTCCTCCGGGTGGAGCGCGTCGTCCCGCTCCACGCCTGAAGCGCCGGGCCTGAAGCGCCGGGCCTGAAGCGCCGGCGCAATCCCGGGTCGCCGGGGAACGGCGGGTGCCGTGGCGGTGTTTGCCATCGGCACGCCTTCCCACCGGTTCGCCACGGGACGACCGCCCCATGCGCCAGACTGCCCTCTTCGCCTTCCCGCTCGCCCTTGCGGCGGCCCTGGCCGGCTGCGGCGACACGGCGACGCTGCCGGTCGCCGCCGGCACCGGGCCGAACCCCGTGCTGCCGGCACCCAACCCGACGCTGATCCCGACCGTCCGCATCGCCCCGGCCACGGGCTGGCCCGACGGCGCCGCGCCGACGGCCGCACCGGGCCTCGCGGTCACCGCCTTCGCCGACGGCCTCGACCACCCGCGCTGGCTCCTTGCCCTGCCCAACGGCGACGTGCTGGTGGCCGAAACCGACGCGCCGCCGAAGCCCGGGGAGGGCGGCCTGCGGAGCTGGATCATGGGGCTGGTGATGAAGCGGGCCGGGGCCGGGACACCCAGCGCCAACCGCATCACGCTGCTGCGTGACGCCGACGGCGACGGCGTGGCCGAGACCCGCTCGGTTTTCCTGGAGGGGCTGAACTCCCCCTTCGGCATGGCCCTGGTCGGCGGCGACCTCTACGTCGCCAACACCGACGCCGTGCTGCGCTTCCCCTACCGGGAGGGGGACATGCGGATCACCGCACCGGGCGTCCGGCTGGTGGAGCTGCCCGCCGGGCCGCGCAACCACCACTGGACCAAGAACATCATCGCCAGCCCGGACGGCCGCCGCCTCTACGCCACCGTCGGCTCCAACAGCAACGTCGCCGAGAACGGCCTGGAGGCCGAGGAGGGGCGCGCCGCCATCTGGGAGATCGACCGGGCGACCGGAGGCCACCGGATTTTCGCCTCGGGCCTGCGCAACCCCAACGGCCTCGGCTGGGAGCCGCGCAGCGGTGCGCTGTGGACCGCGGTCAACGAGCGGGACGAGATCGGCAGCGACCTCGTCCCCGACTACATGACCAGCGTCCGCGACGGCGGCTTCTACGGCTGGCCCTACAGCTATTTCGGCCAGCACGTCGACAGGCGGGTCGAGCCGCCGCGGCCGGACCTGGTGGCCGCGGCGATCCCGCCCGACTACGCGCTGGGGCCGCACACCGCCTCGCTCGGCCTCGCCTTCGGGCGGCCCGGCGCCCTGCCCCAGCGCTTCGCCGAGGGCGCCTTCATCGGCCAGCACGGTTCGTGGAACCGCAACCCGCCCAGCGGCTACAAGGTCGTCTTCGTGCCCTTCGCCGAAGGACGGCCGCAAGGCGGGCCGGCCGACGTGCTGACCGGCTTCCTCGACGCCGACGGCAACGCGCTCGGCCGGCCGGTCGGGGTCGCGCTCGACCGCGCCGGCGCCCTGCTGGTCGCCGACGACGTCGGCAACCGGGTCTGGCGCGTCACGGCGGCCTCTGAGCGGGGAAGCTGAGCCGGGAAGCTGAGCGGGAGGGCCGCGGGTTCGTCCGCCAGCTCGTCGCCATGCAAGACGGCGCACGCGAACCGGGCCGGCGATCGCAAGAGGATCGCCGGCCCGGCCGGGAGGGGGTGAGGAAGCGTGCAAGCGGTGCGTCGATGTCTGTTCGGGTTTGCCGGCTGCGCTGGCCTGGCGGGGGAACATGCGCCGTGGCGACCTGGCGGCGACCTACTCTCCCACGTCTTAGGACGCAGTACCATCGGCGCTGGGGCGTTTCACGGCCGAGTTCGGAATGGGATCGGGTGCGGGCACCCCGCCATGACCACCAGGTCACCGCGGCGCACGCGCCCCCGCCCAAGCCTTGGCGGCGGGCAAACTCTTGGGACACGACTGTTGAGGACGTCTTCATCTTGATACGGCGGGGGGAGAGGCCCCGGACGGGCTCGCCGCTGCGCATGGCGCGGCCACGCGAAAGCGGATCAAGCCGATCGAGGGATTAGTACCGGTCAGCTTCAGGCGTTGCCGCCCGTCCACACCCGGCCTATCGACGTGATGGTCTGTCACGCCTCTCAAGGGAACGCTCGTTTGGAGGAGGGTTTCCCGC
>JAEZHQ010000271.1 GCA_023416455.1 Pseudomonadota bacterium
CCGTGTGGACGGCCGGCGCGAGGCCGCGGTGGGCGGCGTAGGCCGCGGCGACGCGGCCGATGGGCATCTCGATCATGGGTGTCTCCTCAGCCCCGCAGCAGGTCGACCATGCGGCCCATCATCGCGCGCGTCTGCTCGATGACGTTGACGCTGGCCTCGAAGGAACGGCTGGCCTCGCGCATGTCCATCATCTCGATCAGCGGCTGGACGTTGGGGCGCTTGACGTAGCCCTGCTCGTCGGCGGCCGGATGGGAGGGGTCGTAGGTGGTCTGGAAGTCGCTGCGGTCGCGGCCGACCTGCTTGACCCGGACGATCTCGGCGCCGCTCGACCGGTCGAGCGCCGTGGTGAAGGAGACGGTCTTGCGCCGGTAGGGATCGTCCCCCGCCGTGGTCGCCGTGGAATCGGCGTTGGCGATGTTCTCGGCGACGACGCGCAGGCGGGTGCCCTGCGCCTGGAGGCCGGAGCCGGCGATGCGCAGCGTGGCGGCCAGGGGGTCGTTCAGCATGGGTGCTCCTCGAACGGTCAGCCGTTGCCGGACCGCCACGCCATGCGCAGCATCTGGACATTGCGGTGCAGCAGGCTGGCGGTGAGCGCGAAGGCGTCGCGCGTTTCGCTGCCCTTGATCATCTCCTGGTCGAGCGACACGGAGTTGCCGTCGGGGGTCACCTCCCAGACCTCCGGGCGGCGGTTCTCCCGGACCACGCCGGCGCCCAGGCTGCCCCCCAGATGCATCCCGGCGGTCCGGCTCGGCACCACCGGCGCGTGGTCGCCGAGCAGCGCGGCGAAGGGCTTCAGGTCCTTGCCCCGGTAGTCGGGGGTGTTGGCGTTGACCACGTTCTCGGCGATCAGCCGCTGGCGCTGCGCCAGATAGTCGAGCCGGCTGCCGGCCAGCCGGAACAATCCGATGCTGCTGATGTCCATGTGACCGTCCTTCCCTTGAGACCGGCGGCGCCTCGCCCGGCGAGACCAGGGCAAGATGGCCCCGCCGGTTTAAAACCGGATTTAAATCGGCGCCGCTAGGGTGGCCGGGCGAGACGACGGGAAGCGGAGGTCGCCATGGCCGTCCTGGCCAGCCTGACGGCGGAGATCGAGCGGCTGCCGCGGCGCCGCTGGCGGGGGGAGATCCGCTCGGCGGTCGGCATGACCATCGAGGTGGACGGGTTGCAGCGCGTTCTGGCGGTGGGCGACAAGTGCCACGCCGAGACGGTGCGGGGCGGTCGCCTGCTGTGCGAGACCATCGGGTTCCGCAACGGCCACTCGCTGCTCATGCCTTTCGGCAACCTCGACGGCATCACCGAGGGCTGCGCCGCCATCGCCGAGGACGACGCCTTCGCCCTGCGCCCCGGCCCCGGCTGGCTGGGGCGGGTGGTCAACGCCCTGGGCGAGCCGGTGGACGGCCGGGGGCCGCTGCGCGACGGGGACCTCAACCGCCCCCTGCGGGCGACGCCGCCGGCCGCCTGCGAGCGCCGCCGCGTCGGCCCCAAGCTCGACACCGGGGTGCGCGCGCTGGACGCCTTCGCGCCGCTGTGCCGCGGGCAGCGCATCGGAGTCTTCGCGGGATCCGGTGTCGGCAAGTCGTCGCTGCTCTCGATGCTGGCCCGCCACGCCGACGCCGACGCCATCGTCATCGGCCTGATCGGCGAGCGCGGCCGCGAGGTGCGGGAATTCCTCCAGGACGATCTGGGCGAGCAGGGCCTCGCCCGTTCGGTGGTGGTGGTCGCCACCTCCGACGAGCCGCCGCTGATGCGCCGCCAGGCCGCCCACCTGTGCCTGACGGTGGCCGAGGATCTCCGCGACCGCGGGCTGCACGTCCTGTGCCTGATGGACAGCGTGACCCGCTTCGCCATGGCGCAGCGCGAGATCGGTCTGGCCGCCGGCGAACCGCCGAGCACCAAGAGCTACCCGCCGAGCGTCTTCGCCGAGCTGCCCCGCCTGCTGGAGCGCGCCGGCCCCGGCGCCGAGCGGCCCGATCCCGGCCGGCCCGGCTCCGCCGTCCAGGGCGACATCACCGGCATCTTCACCGTGCTGGTGGACGGCGACGACCATGACGAGCCGATCGCCGATGCGGTGCGCGGCATCCTCGACGGCCATGTCGTCCTGGAGCGCCGCATCGCCGAGCAGGGGCGCTTCCCGGCCGTCAACATCCTGCGCAGCGTCTCGCGCACCCTGCCCGGCTGCCATTCCGACGAACAGAACCGCCTCGTCAACCGCGCCCGCGCCCTGGCCGCCACCTACGACGACATGCGCGAGCTGGTGCGCATCGGCGCCTACAAGCGCGGTGCCGACCCGGACGTGGACGACGCGGTGGCGCTGCACCCGAACCTGGAGGGGTTCCTGCGCCAGGGCAAGGATTCCCCCTGCCCCTCCGCGGAAGCCTTCGGCATCCTTGACCGTCTGCTGGCCGAGCTTGGAGGTGGCGCGTGAGCGTGAGCATCAAACTGGCCTCCGGCGCCCTCGCCCCCACCGTCCCGGCCGCACCGGCGGACGCCGCCCGGCGCGCCGCCAGCCCCGCCGGCGGCGGCGGCGGAGGCGGCGGGCTGGGCTTCGAAGACCTCATCGACGCCGTCAATCCGTTGCAGCATCTGCCGGTGGTGTCGGCCGTCTACCGCGAGGCGAGCGGCGACGGCATCGGGCTGGCGGCGCGGCTGGCCGGCGGCTTTCTGTTCGGCGGCCCGGTCGGGCTGCTCGGCAACGCCGCCCTGGCCGCCTTCGAGGAGATCACCGGCGACAGCCCGCTCGGCCATCTGGCGGGGCTGTTCGACGGCGACGGCGCGCAGGCC
>JAEZHQ010000283.1 GCA_023416455.1 Pseudomonadota bacterium
CCCATTTCGGGTCGGGCGTGGCGTCCCAGCTGCGGTGCAGAGCCTCGCGCATGTTGCGGGTGACCGGGCCGGTCACCAGCAGCACGTCGGCGTGGCGGGGCGAGGCCACGAAGCGGATGCCGAAGCGCTCCAGGTCGTAGATGGGGTTGTTGAGCGCGTGGATCTCCAGCTCGCAGCCGTTGCAGGATCCGGCGTCCACCTCGCGGATGGCGAGGCTGCGCCCCAGCCGGGCCTGGGCGGCCGTCCGGAGCCGGCCGGCCAGCTCGTGCAGCGCCGGGTCGGAGGGCGGCGGGGCCGGCTCGGTGACGGGACCCGCGGTCAGGGCTCTCAGGATGTGCTTGAACACCGGCACCCTCCTACAGGTCGTGGCCCGAGTAGGAACAGTTGAACGACTTGTTGCAGAGCGGGAAGTCGGCCACGATGTTGCCCTCGATGGCGGCCTCCAGCAAGGGCCACTGGAACCAGGAGGGGTCGCGCGGGTGGCAGCGGTCGACGGTGCCGTCGCCGGCGACCCGCACCCAGGTCATGATCTCCCCGCGGAAGGACTCGACCAGCGCCATGCCCTCGCCGCCGGCCCCCGCCCCTCCCTCGGCGCCGCCGAGCGGCACGCGCGGCAGGGGCGTGGTGCCGTCCGGTCCGCGCGGCACGCCGGGCAGCCGCCGGACGATCTGCTCGACGAGGCCCAGCGACTGCTCGACCTCGCGGATGCGGATCCAGACACGGGCGTTGACGTCGCCCTCGGTCAGGACGGGAATCTCGAACTCCAGGTCGTCGTAGGGGGGATAGCCGGGGCTGCGCCGGGCATCCACCCCGCGGCCCGAGGCGCGGCCGACATGGCCGCCCGCGCCGAAGCGGTTGACCAGCCCGGTGGAGACGATGCCGGTGGACACCGTGCGGTCCTGGAGCGACGCCTTGCCGTCATAGATGGCGACCAGGGGCGGGAAGCGGCGGCGCAGGTCGGCCACCAGATCCAGCAGGAGCGCCCCGCCGCCCTCGGCAAGGTCGACCGCCACGCCGCCGGGCACCACCCGGTCCATCATCAGCCGGTGGCCGAAGCAGGCGTCGGCGGCGCGCAGCACGCGCTCGCGCAGCTGGCTCATCTCGGCCAGCATGAAGGCGAAGGCGGCGTCGTTGCACACCGCGCCGATGTCGCCGAGATGGTTGGCGATGCGCTCCAGCTCGGCCATCAGGGCGCGCAGCCACACCGCGCGCGGCGGCACGGCGACGCCCAGCGCCGCCTCCACCGCGCGGGCGAAGGCCAGGCCGTGGGCCACCGTGCTGTCGCCGGAGACGCGGGCGGCCAGGCGGGCGGCCTCCTCCAGCGTCCGGCCCCGCATCGCCCCTTCGATGCCCTTGTGGACGTAGCCAAGCCGCTCCTCCAGCCGCACCACGGTCTCGCCGTTGGCGGTGAAGCGGAAATGGCCGGGCTCGATGATGCCGGCGTGGACGGGGCCGACCGGGATCTGGTGCAGCCCCTGGCCTTCCACCGGCAGGAAGGTGTAGGGACCGGGGTTGGGCGCGGGGGCGGCGGGCTGGCCCGACAGCGGGCGGCGCACCCCCCAGGCGTCGTGGTCGAGCCAGGGGCGCGGGTCGGTGCTGCGCTCCGCGGTCAGGCCGAACAGGTCGTGGGCGGCGCGCTCCAGCCGGTTGGCGGAGGGGCGGACCGGGCTCAGGCTCGGGAAGCGGCCGGCCGGGCAGTCGAGGCTGAACACCGCCACGTCGCCGGCCAGCTCCTCCCGGAAGGCGGCGTGGACCGCCTTCGGTTCGGCCCACAGGCCGAGCAGGGTCCAGTTGTTGCCGGCCAGCTCCTCGATGAGCTGGAGCCAGCCCTCGCGGGTGACCCGGCAGCGCGGCCAGGGGCGGTGGCCCTCGACCAGCGTGCCGATGCGGTTGATGAGACCGGACAGGGGCTGCTCTCCGTACATGACGCCTCCCCTCCCCTAGCCGAGCAGCGCGGCGACGGTCTGGAACCAAGCCACCAGCGGCCCGGGCAGCCACACGCCGGCCACCAGCACCAGCCCGAGATGGGCGTAGAGCGGGACCAGCGAGCCGTGGATGGGGACCGGGTCGCCGTCGGCCTCGCCGAAACAGAGCTGCTGCACCCGCAGGACCAGCGCCCCGAAGGCCAGCAGGATGCCGAGCGTCAGCGGCAGGGCGAGCAGCGGCTCGCGGGCGAAGGTGCTGGTCACCAGCAGGAACTCGCTCATGAAGATGCCGAAGGGCGGCAGGCCGGCGATCGCCACCACCCCGGCCAGCAGGCTCCAGCCCAGCGCCGGATGGCTGACCGTCAGGCCGCGGATCTTGTCGATGTGCTGGGTGCCCTTGGCCTGGGCGACGTGGCCGACGGCGTAGAAGATGGCCGACTTGGTCAGGCTGTGCATGGCCATGTGCAGCAGACCGGCGAAGTTGGCGAGCGGCCCGCCCATGCCGAAGGCGAAGGTGATGATGCCCATGTGCTCGATCGAGCTGTAGGCGAAGAAGCGCTTGATATCGCGCCGGCGGTAGAGCATCAGCCCGGCCAGCAGGAGCGAGCCCAGCCCCATGGCGACCATCAGCGGCCCCGGCGCGATGGCCTCCCCGTTGGCCGCCAGCAGCATCTTGAAGCGCAGCACGGCGTAGAGCGCCACGTTCAGCAGCAGGCCGGACAGCACCGCCGAGATCGGCGTCGGACCCTCGGCGTGGGCGTCCGGCAGCCAGGCGTGCAGCGGCGCCAGCCCGACCTTGGTGCCGTAGCCGACCAGCAGGAAGACGAAAGCGAGGTTCAGGATGTCGGCGTTGACGCGGGCGACATGGACCATCAGCTCGGTCCAGGTCATCGCCGCCATGCCCGGCCCCATCACCGGCTGGGCGGCCAGATACATCAGGATGGTGCCGAACAGGGCGAGCGCGATGCCGACGCCGCACAGGATGAAGTATTTCCACGCCGCCTCGATGCTGGCGGCGGTGCGGTAGAGGCTGACCATCAGCACGGTGGTCAGCGTCGCCCCCTCCACCGCCACCCACATGACCCCCAGGTTGTTGGCGGACAGCGCCAGCAGCATGGTGAACATGAAGGCCTGGTACATGGAGTGGTAGAAGCGCAGGTCGCGCTGGCTCAGCTTCCCGGCGGCGATCTCGTGCCCGATGTAGCTGGCCGAGAAGACGCTGGTGGTCAGCCCGACGAAGGCGGTCAGCGCGATCAGGTAGATGTTGAAGGCGTCCACCACGAACAGCGCGTCGCTGGCCGGTTCGGCGGCGAACAGGAGGAGCGAGGCGGCCAGCGTGACGGCGGAGAAGCCGACGTTCATCCAGGCGCCGAGGCGGTAGCGCGGCACCAGCGCGAGGATCGCGGCGGCGACCAGCGGGGTGGCGACGATGACGTGGATGGGGGTCAATCGTTTTCCCCCCGGAAGCTCTCGATCTTCTGCATGTCGAGGGTGTCGAAGCGTTCGCGGATGTGGAAGAGGAAGATGCCGAAGATGATGAAGGCGACCATCACCGAGAAGGCGACCGACATCTCCACCACCAGCGGCATGCCGGCGACGCCGACGGCGGCCAGGATCAGCCCGTTCTCGATGGACATGAAGCCGACCACCTGGCTGACGGCGTTGCGCCGGGAGATCATCATCAGCAGGCCGAGCAGGACCACCGACAGCGACAGCGCCAGGTTCTCGCGGGTCAGCGCCGTGGCATCCTCCGTCACCGGCAGCACCAGCAGGATCGACAGGGTCACCAGCGACACCCCGGCCACCATGGTCAGGCCGATGCCGAGCGCCGGCTCGATGCTGCGCTGGATGTTCATCTTCACGATGATCCGGTGCAGCGCCACCGGGATCAGCACCGCCTTCAGGCCCAGCGTCAGCAGGGCCGTGATGTAGAGGTGCGGCTCGCCGTGCGAATAGGCCTGCCAGGCCGCGGTGGCGGTCAGCGCCAGGGCCTGGAGCGTGAAGACGTGGAGCAGCGAGAACAGCCGGCGCTGGTAGAGCAGCGCGAAGCTCATCAGCAGCACCACGCCCCCCAACATGTGCGCGGCGTCGTAACCCAGGTCGTGCACCTCACACCCCCCGCGACACATAAAGGAAGATGGCGCCCAGAAGGCTCAGCAGCAGGGCGCCGCCCAGGAACTCGCCGACACGGAAGACCCGCATCTTGGCGATCGAGGTCTCGAAGACGGCCAGCAGGGCGCCGCCGGCCGCCAGCTTGGCGGCGAACACCACCACGCCCCACAGCACCCAGACGCCCTTGTCCCCGGTCGTGGCCATCCCCCAGGGCGCGAAGATGCAGGCGATCAGGGCGACGTAGAGCAGAAGCTTCAGCATGCTCGCCGCCTCGACCAGGGCGAGGTGGCGGCCGGAATACTCCAGCACCATGGCCTCGTGCACCATGGTCAGCTCCAGATGCGTGGCCGGGTTGTCGATGGGGATGCGCGCGTTCTCCGCGATCGCCACCATGACCAGCGCGATCAGCGCCAGCGCCAGCGAGATGCGCAGCCCGACCGCGCCCGACATCATGAAATCCGCGATCTCCGCCAGCGAGGTGGTGCGCACCAGGATGGAGACGGAGAAGACCACCATCAGCATGGCCGGCTCGGCCAGGGCGGCGATCATCATCTCGCGCGAGGAGCCGATGCCGCCGAAGCTGGTGCCGACGTCCATGCCGGCCAGGGCCAGGAAGAAGCGGGCCGAGCCGAGCAGCGCGATCAGCGCGATCAGGTCGGCCGCCGGGGCCAGGGCGAGCTGGGTCGTGAAGACCGGCACCAGCCCGGCGGCCAGCCAGATGGCCGTGAACATCAGGTAGGGCACGGCGCGGAACAGCCAGGAGGCGTTGCGCGCCAGCACCACCTCCTTGCGCAGCAGGCGCATCAGGTCGCGGTAGGGCTGGAGCGGCGATGACCCGCGCCGGCCGACCAGCCGCGCCTTGACCAGCCGCACCCAGCCGGTCAGCAGCGGCGCCAGGGCCAGCACCAGAAGCATCTGGACGATCTGGTAGAGGATGGTGAGCAGCGTGGTCATCGTTGGGTCACCGCCACCATGACCAGCAGAAGCACCAGCACCATGAACATCAGGGTCAGGTAGCGGCGGATGGTCATGAACTGGAGCCCGTTCACCCGGTCGGCCGCCCAGGCGACCGCCCGGCCGATGGGCGCGAAGAGGAGGGCCCAGGCCGGGTCGGTCCAGGTGACCGACAGGCGCGCCGGGCGGGTGTCGCCGGGTTCCGGCATGTCGACGCGGTCGCGGGCGCGGAACACCGTGGACCCGAAGGCGCGGCGGATCGGCTGGGCGAAGCTGGACGGCGTGTACTGGGTCACCGCCGCCGGATCCGGCCCGTCGAAGCCGCAGCCCCAGGGGATCGACCAGCGCACCCGGTCGCTCGCCCGGCGGTGAATCACCACCACCAGGAACAGCGACAGGAGCGCGATCACCACCAGCATGACCAGCCCGTTGTAGGAGTTGCCGATGGCCGAGGTCGGGGCCAGCCAGAACCAGGGCTGGTAGGCGCGGTCGTCGAAGGGGCCGGCGTCCACCATCAGGCGGACGGCGGGCTCGAACAGGCGGATCAGCGGGGTCGGCAGCACGCCCAGCAGCACGCAGAGCGCCGCCGGCACCGCCATGCCGAGCCGCATGGCCAAGCCGACCTCGCGGGCCTCGGCGGCGGCGAAGGAGCGCGGGCGGCCGAGGAAGGCGATTCCGTAGAACCGCACGAAGCAGGCGCCGGCCAGGGCGGTGGCGAGCGCGAGCGCCGCCCCGACCACGGCGATGCCGATCTTCAGCGACCATTCCGGCAGGGCCGGTCCGTTCAGGATGGCCTGGAACAGCAGCCACTCGCCCACGAAGCCGTTCAGCGGCGGCAGCGCCGAGATGGACGCCGCCCCGACCAGCGCCAGGACGGCCGTCGTCGGCATGGTGTGGATGAGGCCGCCCAGCCGGTTCAGGTCGCGCGTGCCGGTGCCCGCCAGCACCGCGCCCGCCGCGTAGAACAGCAGGCTCTTGAACAGCGAATGGTTGACCACGTGCAGCAGCGCCGCGGCCAGGGCGAGGGCGGCGATGACCGGCGTATGGCTGGCCTTGAACACCAGGGCGAGGCCGAGCGCGATGAGGATGGCCCCGATGTTCTCGACCGTGGAATAGGCCAGCAGCGTCTTCATGTCGTCCTGGAGCAGCGCGTAGAGCACGCCCATGACCGCGGTCACCGCGCCGAGCGCCAGCATGATCCCGCCCCACCACCAGTCCGGCTCGCCCAGCAGGTCGAACAGGACGCGGATCATGGCGTAGACCGCCACCTTGGTCATCACCCCGGACATCAGGGCCGAGACGTGGCTCGGCGCGGCCGGATGGGCCAGCGGCAGCCACACGTGCAGCGGCACCAGGCCGGCCTTCGACCCGGCCCCCAGCAGGACCAGGATCACCCCCAGCGCGGCGGCCGCCGCCGACGGCGCGTGGGCACGGATGGCGTCGAAGCTGTAGTCGCCGTGGTCGGTCGCCAGAAGCCCGAAGGCCAGCAGCAGGCAGAGGGTGCCGAAGCTGGCCATGACCAGATAGATGCGCGCGGCGCGCTGGGTCTCCGGCTCGCGGTGGGTGGACAGGACCAGCAGCCAGGAGGCGAGCGACATGAACTCCCACGACACCAGGAAGCTGAAGGCGTCGTCGGCGATCAGGACCATGTTCATCCCCGCCAGGAACAGCGGGTAGAGGGGCAGGACCGGGCCGTTCCGGGACTGGCCGTGGTGCGCCCGCCCGTAGCCCCAGCCGAACAGGCTGGCGGTGACGCCGCCGAAATTGACCACCAGGAGGAAGAAGGCGGACAGCGCGTCCGCGCGCAGATGGGCCTTTATCCAGGGAAGCCCCACCGGAAGCACCAGCGTGTCGGTGGCGCCCCCCCCGGCGGCCAGCCGCAGCACCGCCCAGAGCGCGATCAATGCGCACGCTCCCGCGGTGCCCCCGTAGACGATCCCGGAAGCCTGCGGCAGCCGCTTTGCCGCAACCCCCGTCACCGCCAGTGCGAAAAGGATGGCGATTGCCGAGACGACGAGACCCAAGGCACAAAAACCGTCTGGATTAAGCTTACAGATAGTAAGGATGTTTCCCACAGGCAACGCAAGCGGAAAAACTCTGTCGCCCCGGACTATTCGCCGCGCCCCGGACGAACCGGCGGCGGCGGCGGCATGGCCGCAGGAAGTCGGCCCGCCGTGCCGGCATAGCGCTAAAGTTATTTTTTAGGAAATCTGCTCAAGCTTTTGAAAAACATTGATGCTCTGCGCCGTTAAGACATTGGTTTATGAATTAACCAATCGTCGCCGCCGCGGCATTCCCCGGTCGCTCGCCAGCGATGAACAAAAGAAAAGCGGCTCAACTGTCGATGCAGTGAGCCGCCATGAGTTTTGTTCGGGAGGAAACGCAACCAAGTTGCCGGGGGAGATATAGAGCCGTCATGGTTAACGACCGGTAAACGTCGCTCCGCGTTTCTTGCCCTGTTCTTTTTTGCAGGGCTCTACCACTTTGTCGTACCGGTCGCGGAGGGAAACGGCCGGGGCCGGGCGGGCGGCAAGGAAGGCCGCCCGCCCGGCACCGGCGTCCGGCCCATCCAAGATCGCCACTGGCCGGAGGCCCCTCCTTCGCGCTATAGGAGCGCCTCTGCCCATCCACCAGTCACCGGTCATCCATGCTCCCGTCCATCAGCCAGCGCATCGCCGACGAGCTTTCGGTCCGCGAGTCCCAGGTCGCCGCGGCGGTCAAGCTGCTCGACGAGGGATCCACGGTCCCCTTCATCGCCCGTTACCGCAAGGAAGCCACGGGCGGGCTCGACGACACCCAGCTGCGCCTGCTGGAGGAGCGGCTCGGCTATCTGCGCGAGCTGGAGGACCGCCGCGCCACCATCCTGTCCTCGGTCCGCGACCAGGGCAAGCTGACGGCGGAGCTGGAACTCCAGCTCCTCCAGGCCGACACCAAGACCCGGCTGGAGGATCTCTACCTCCCCTACAAGCCCAAGCGCCGCACCAAGGCGCAGATCGCCCGCGAGGCCGGGCTGGAGCCGCTGGCCGACCGGCTGCTGGGCGACCCCGACCGGGTGCCGGAGGCCGAGGCCGCCGCCTTCGTCGACCCCGGCCGGGAGGTGGCCGACGTCAAGGCCGCGCTCGACGGCGCCCGCCACATCCTGGTCGAACGCTTCGGCGAGGAGGCCGAGCTGGTCGGCCGGCTGCGCGACGTCATGGCCGACAAGGGGATCGTCACCGCCCGGGTGATCGAGGAGAAGAAGGCCGAGGGCGCCAAGTTCGCCGACTATTTCGATTTCGGCGAGCCCTGGGCCAAGGTGCCCTCGCACCGCGCGCTGGCGCTGTTCCGCGGCCGGGCGCAGGGCGTGCTCGACGTCCGCCTCGACCTGCCGGCGGAGGAGGGGCAGCCCCATCCGGCCGAGCGGGTCATCGCCGCCCACACCGGCATCCGCGACCAGGGCCGTCCCGCCGACCGCTGGCTGTCCGAGGTCGTGCGCTGGACCTGGAAGCTGAAGATCGGCCCGCACGTCGAGACCGACCTGATGGGCACCCTGCGCGAGCGCGCCGAGGACGAGGCCATCCGGGTCTTCGCCCGCAACCTGCACGACCTGCTGCTGGCCGCCCCGGCCGGCCCGCGCACCACCATCGGCCTCGACCCCGGCATCCGCACGGGCGTCAAGGTCGCGGTGGTCGACGCCACCGGCAAGCTCCTGGACACCGCGACCATCTACCCGCACCAGCCGCGCAACGACTGGGACGGCTCCATCGCCGCGCTGGCGGCGCTGGCCCTGCGGCACAAGGCGGAGCTGATCTCCATCGGCAACGGCACGGCCAGCCGGGAGACCGACAAGCTGGCCAGCGACCTGATGAAGCGCCATCCCGAGCTGGCCTTGACCAAGCTGGTGGTCAGCGAGGCGGGCGCCTCGGTCTATTCCGCCTCGGAGACCGCCGCCGCCGAGTTCCCGGCGCTCGACGTGTCGCTGCGCGGCGCCGTGTCGATCGCCCGCCGGCTCCAGGACCCGCTGGCCGAGCTGGTCAAGATCGAGCCCAAGTCCATCGGCGTCGGCCAGTACCAGCACGACGTGTCGGCGGGCAAGCTCGCCCGCTCCCTGGACGCGGTGGTCGAGGACTGCGTGAACGGGGTCGGCGTCGACCTCAACACGGCGTCGGTGCCGCTGCTGACCCGCGTGTCGGGCCTGAACGAATCCATCGCCCGCAACATCGTGGAGCACCGCGACCGCAACGGCGCCTTCCGGTCGCGCCGTCAGCTTCTGGACGTGCCCCGGCTGGGACCAAAGACCTTCGAGCAGGCGGCCGGCTTCCTGCGCATCCGCGACGGCATGAACCCGCTGGACCGTTCGGCCGTCCATCCCGAAGCCTACCCGGTGGTGGAACGCATCCTGAAGCGGACCGGCCGGGAGCTGGGCAGCGTCATCGGCGACGCCCGCTTCCTGCGCTCGCTCAACCCCGAGGACTTCACCGACGAGCGGTTCGGCGTCCCCACCGTCGAGGACATCCTGAAGGAGCTGGAGAAGCCCGGCCGCGACCCCCGCCCGGAATTCAAGACCGCCGCCTTCAAGGAGGGCGTGGAGGAGCTGAAGGACCTGCGCCCGGACATGGTCCTGGAGGGCGTGGTCACCAACGTCACCGCCTTCGGCGCCTTCGTCGACATCGGCGTGCACCAGGACGGGCTGGTCCACATCTCGCAGCTCTCGACCAGCTTCGTGAAGGATCCGCACACGGTGGTGAAGGCGGGCGACATCGTGACGGTCAAGGTCCTGGAGGTCGACATCCCGCGCAAGCGCATCGGCCTGACCATGCGGCTGGCCGAGGCGGCCCCCCGCCCGGACAAGGGTGCGGCCCCGCACGGCGAGCGCCCGCGCGACGACCAGCCGCGCGACCGCGGCCGGCGGGACG
>JAEZHQ010000313.1 GCA_023416455.1 Pseudomonadota bacterium
GGGTCGGCCGTCGCTCCGTCGGCCGCGCTGGCGGGGTCGGCCGCCGCCCCGGCGGCCGCGCAGCAATGGCAACTCAGCTACCGGGTCCATGTGGGCGGCGTGACGGTGCTGGACGCGCGGGCCGTGCTGGCCCTTTCCGACGACCGCTACAGCGTTGAGGTCGACGCCGCCACCGAAGGGTTCCTCGGCCGGCTGTTCCCCTGGCAGACCCGCTCGCGCAGCGACGGGGCGTTGCGCCCGGACGGGCCGGCACCCACCCGCCACACGCAGGTCAGCAACTTTCGCGGCAAGCCGCGCAGCGTCACGCTCGACTATGACGGGCGCGGCAACGTCCGCGCCGACGTCACGCCGCCGCCCGAGGAGGACGACCGGGAGCCGGTTCCGGCGCCGCTGCGCCGGGCCACGCAGGATCCGCTGAGCGGCGTGCTGGGGGCGCTGATCGCCGGGCTGCGCGGCGAGGGCTGCGGCCGGACCGTCCCGGTCTACGACGGACGGCGGCGCTACGACATGGTGTTCGCGGACCAGGGAATGGACGAGGTCGGGGCATCCCGCTACTCGGTCTTCGCGGGCGCGGCGCGGCAATGCCGCATCTCCTACGCCCCGATTGCCGGCTACGCCCGCAAGGCGCCGGGCGGCGCCTTCTGGCAGCGTGACTCCGGGCCGGAGCCGCGCCCGCCGGTCGACCTGTGGATCGCCCCGGTGACGCCGGGCGGCCCGCCCCTGCCGGTGCGGGTGGAGACCGACAGCGACTTCGGCGGCGTGGTCATCCATCTCACCGGCGTCACCCAGGCCCCGCGGGCGGCGGGGCCGTGACGGCGGCTCAGGCGAAGAGGCGCTCGTCGCCCCGCCCGGCCGGATAATAGAGGACCTCCGCCGAGGCCGGCTCGGCCGCCGCCTGCTCGCACAGCCGGCTGAAGGCCGCCGTCTGGCGCTGCAACTCGGCGTGGTGGGCCATCATCCGGTCGAACTCGGCCGCCGCCGTCTCCATCCGCCGCTGCGCGGCGCTGGTGGCGGCCTCGGCAGGGCGGGTCTCGGCAGGGCGGGTCTCGGGGGTGGGCGTCTTCAGCGGGAAGGAGATGATCTGGGCCATCGGGTTCCTCCAGGATGCTGCCCGCCCATCTAACGGGATTCACCTCTCGCCCGCCACCGTTAATCTTTCATTAACCATGACAAGAATAGGGCCTACGGCCAGGGTCCCGCTGGATGCCGCCCCCGGAGCGGATCGCGTACAATCGGGATCGAACTCCAGACCCGGCGGGGCGGCGGCTCAGCGGGCCAGCCGCGCCAGCGCCGCCGGCAGATCGGCGAAATGGTCGAGCACGAGGTCGGCGCCGAGTTCCTCCACCGGCATGCGCGGGTAGCCGTAGCTCATCGCCACCACCGGGACGCCGGCGGCGCGCGCCGCCTTCACGTCGTTGCCGTTGTCGCCGACCATGGCGGCGGGGCCGCCGCCAAGCCGGTCGAGCACCCAGGTGAGGTGCCGGCCGTCCGGCTTCTTCACGGTCAGGGTGTCGCCGCCGGCCACCACCTCGAACAGGGGGTCGAGATCCAGCAGGCCCAGCAGCTTGCGGCTGATCCGCTCGGGCTTGTTGGTGCACAGGCCGAGCCGCACGCCCCGCCCGGCCAGAGCGCGCAGGGTCTCGGCGACGCCGGGATAGAGCCGCGACGGTTGCGAGTCGGCGAGATAGGTGTCGAGATAGTGGCGCAGCACCGGCGGCAGGGCGTCCTCGTCCAGCGGCGCCCCGGCCGCCACGAAGGCCTGGCGCACCAGATTGGCGGAGCCGTCGCCGACCATGCCGCGCACCTGCGCCTCGGTCAGGGCGGGATGGCCGAAATGGCCGAGCGTCCGGTTGAGCACGCGGGTCATGTCGGGGGCGCTGTCGATCAGCGTGCCGTCGAGGTCGAAGACCAGGGCGGCAAAGGGAAAGGGCGAAGGCACGGTCATCCGGGACATGTGGGGCATTTGGGGATTTCAGGGCATCCGGGGAGGGCGCGGGTCCGGGCCGTTCGATAGCACGCGGCGGCCCGCCACGCCACGCCGCCCGGACGGCCCCGATTGCCTGGAGGCCGCCCTTGCTTTAGACAGGAGCCGACGGCGGGCGCGACCGGCACCGGCCACCCGTGCCTTGACGCAGGTTTCCCACCTTGTCCACCCAACCGGGGGGCCGGCGTTCGGACAACCCGCTTAGCACTTGGGCCGGGATGCCTATGACAGGTTGAAACAAAAGTTGACTTGGGTTCGGCACGGCGATTGTGGCACTCAGTTCAAGTCCCGGAGCGGGGCTCCCCAGTCCGCGCCGGCCCGCCGCAACGGTCAAGGTCGAGATTCTGCTGATATTCTGAAGAGATTGCCATGACGACCCACCGCCCGCTTGCCTGCGTGATCCTTGCCGCCGGCAAGGGCAGCCGCATGAAGTCCGACCTCCCCAAGGTTCTCCACCGCGTCGCCGGACGGCCGATGATCGGCCATGTGCTGGCGGCGGTGAAAGCGCTCGACCCCGACCATGTGGTCGTGGTGGTCGGCCCCGGCATGGACGCCGTGGCGGAGGCCGTGGCCCCCTTCCCCACCGCGGTCCAGGCCGAACAGCGCGGCACCGCCGACGCGGTGCGCTCCGCCTTCGGCCTGCTGGAGGGCTTCACGGGCGACGTGGTGGTGCTCTATGGCGACACGCCGCTGGTGACGCCGGACACGCTGCGCGCCATGGTGGCGGCCCGCCGGCAGGCGGGCGACCCGGCGGTGGTGGTGCTGGGCATGCGCCCGGCCGACCCCGGGGCCTATGGCCGGCTCGTCCTCAACCCGCGCGGCGGGCTGGAGAAGATCGTCGAGTATCTCGACGCCACCGAGGAGGAGCGCCGGGTCACCCTGTGCAACGCCGGCCTGATGGCCTTCGACGGCGCCCGCATGTTCGATCTGGTGGGCCGCATCGGCAACACCAACGCCAAGGGCGAATATTACCTGACCGACGTGGTGGAGATCGCGCGCGGCGCCGGCATGGGCTGCGCCGTCGTCGAGGCCGCCCCGGCCGAGGTGGTCGGCGTCAACTCCCGCGCCGAGCTGGCCGACGTGGAGGCGCTGATGCAGCGCCGCCTGCGCAGGGCGGCGATGGACGGCGGCGCCACCCTGACCGACCCGGACAGCGTCACCTTCAGCGTCGACACCCGGCTCGGCCGCGACGTGGTGGTCGGCCCCTGCGTGGTGTTCGGCCCCGGCGTGACGGTGGGCGACCGGGTGGAGATCAAGCCCTTCAGCCACCTGGAGCAGGTGCGCGTGGAGGCGGGCGCCCAGATCGGCCCCTTCGCCCGCCTGCGCCCCGGCGCCGAGATCGGGCCGGACGCCCACATCGGCAATTTCGTCGAGGTGAAGAACGCCCGCATCGAGGCCGGTGCCAAGGTCAACCACCTGACCTACATCGGCGACGCCCGGGTGGGTGCCGGGGCCAACATCGGAGCCGGCACCATCACCTGCAACTACGACGGCTTCACCAAGAGCCTCACCGACATCGGCGCCGGGGCCTTCATCGGCTCCAACAGCTCGCTGGTCGCCCCGGTGACGGTGGGCGACGGCGCCATCGTCGGCGCCGGCAGCGTGGTCACCTCCGACGTGGAGGCCGACGCGCTGGTCGTCTCCCGCGGCCGTCAGCAGGCGTACCCCGGCTGGGCCCGGCGCTTCCGCGAGCGGAAGCGGAACGAAAAAGCGAAAAAGGCATAAAGTGGCGCCGGCCCCCAGCGGCCGGACGCCCCGTTGCCACCATCCAGGAGTTGCAGGTCCATGTGCGGCATCATCGGCATCATCGGCACGCACGACGCGGCCCCCCGTCTGGTCGAGGGCCTGCGCCGTCTCGAATACCGGGGCTACGACAGCGCCGGCGTGGCGACGCTGGTCAAGGGCGGCATCGAACGGCGCCGGGCCGAGGGCAAGCTGCTCAACCTCGACGCCAGGCTGCGCGAGCGGCCCCTGCCCGGCACCATCGGCATCGGCCACACCCGCTGGGCCACCCACGGCGGCCCGACCGAGACCAACGCCCACCCGCACGCCACCCGGCGCGTCGCCGTCGTCCACAACGGCATCATCGAGAACTACCAGGAGCTGAAGGACGAGCTGATCGGCCACGGCTACGTCTTCGAGAGCGCCACCGACACCGAGGTGATCGTCCATCTCGTCACCTTCTACCTGGAGAAGGAGGGGCTGCCCCCGGTGCAGGCCGCCGCCGCCGCCTTCAAGCGCTTCACCGGCGCCTTCTCGCTGGTGCTGCTGTTCGCCGGCCATGAGGAGCTTCTGATCGGCGCCCGCCACGGCACGCCGCTGGCGGTCGGCTACGGCGAGGGCGAGATGTATTTCGCCTCCGACGCCTTCGCGCTGGCCCCGCTGACCAACCGCATCTGCTACCTGGAGGACGGCGACTGGGTGGAGCTGAGCCGCTCCGGCGCGGTGATCCACGAGGCGTCGGACGCTGTGGTGGAGCGCGCGGTGAAGACCACCGCCCTGTCCGGCGCGCTGATCGGCAAGGACGGCTACCGCCATTACATGCTGAAGGAGATCTACGAGCAGCCGCAGGTCATCGGCGACACGCTGAACGCCTACGTCAACCCGGTGAACAGCACCATCGCCCTGCCCGACTTCAGCTTCGACGTCGCCAAGGCGACGAAGCTGACCATCGTGGCCTGCGGCACCGCCTATTACGCGGGCGTCGTGGCCAAATACTGGTTCGAGACGCTGGCCCGCCTGCCGGTCGAGGTGGACATCGCCTCGGAGTTCCGCTACCGCGAGGCGCCGCTGCCCGAGGGCGGGGTGGCGCTGTTCATCTCGCAGTCCGGCGAGACGCTGGACACGCTGGAGGCGCTGCGCTACTGCAAGCGGCAGGGACAGAAGATCCTGTCCGTCGTGAACGTGCCGGAGAGCACCATCGCGCGCGAATCCGACGCCGTGCTCTACACCATGGCCGGGCCGGAGATCGGCGTCGCCTCGACCAAGGCCTTCACCACCCAGCTGACCACGCTCGCCTGCCTGGCCGTGACCATCGGCCGCGCCCGCGGCGCCATCCCGGACGAGCGCATGCCGCAGATCGTCCAGGCCCTGCGCGAGGTCCCGGCCAGGGCCGCCGACGTGCTGGCCCACGACGAGCGCCTGCGCGAGCTGGCGCAGGAGGTGGCGGAGGCCCGCGACGTGCTCTACCTCGGCCGCGGCGCCATGTACCCGCTGGCCCTGGAAGGCGCGCTGAAGCTGAAGGAGATCAGCTACATCCACGCCGAGGGCTACGCCGCCGGCGAGCTGAAGCACGGCCCCATCGCGCTGATCGACGAGAGCGTGCCGGTGATCGTCCTGGTGCCGTCGGACGGGCTGTTCGAGAAGGTGGTGTCCAACGTGCAGGAGGTCTGCGCGCGCTCCGGCAAGGTCCTGCTGATCGCCGACCGCAAGGGCATCGACAAGCTGGGCGACAAGGTCCGCTGGTCGGTGGAGCTGCCGGCCTGCGACCCGCTGGTCGCCCCCCTGCTCTACGCCATCCCCGTGCAGCTCCTCGCCTACCACGTCGCCGTTCTCAAGGGCACCGACGTCGACCAGCCCCGCAACCTCGCCAAGAGCGTCACGGTGGAGTGAGCGTGGGGCGGGCTCGCGGTGTCCGCGGCGAATAAACCAACATACCTAATCTCATACTGAATGTCCTTGCACTGTCCGGGGATTCGGCGCACCCCAGAAAGATGTAGCCGTACCCCGGATATGTCATGACTCGCCGCCGCTGCTCATTCGATGAAGCCAGCCGCTGGCAGACGCTCGTTCGATTGGTTCTGGGCGACCGGCTGAAGGTCCGACCCAACGGGTGAAAGGACTCAATGAGCAGGAAAAGCCGGGGCCGTCCGCATTCCCGGTCCATCGCCGATGCGGACCGAACGCGGAGTGGGTATTAAAGGAGACGGCTTTCCCTCCGAAGCGCCGGTTTCCTTGTCCAAATGACGGCTTTCTTCGTTCCCGGCGGTCCTTGTCGTCGATCAGCTTTCCATGAGGCCGGCCCGCTGTGCCGTTGCCCCTCCGTGCGCGTCCACAGCCGGCGCACCCGGCATCTGGGCGACCGGCCGTGGCAGGGCCGAACTGGCCCCAGCCCGATCCTTAAATGGACGCTGCTTCCACCACCCCCCTGGACGTTGCCTGTCCGACTTGCGGGGTGGGATCAGGCCCCGACACCCTCACCTGCTCCGGTGCGTCGGCGCGAAACCGCTCCAGCAGGGACTTGCGCGAGGCGAGCGACGCTTGAACCCGACGGTTGTCTAGATCGTCAAAATAGATTACGAAATACGCTAAAAAGGAGTTGCTGTGAATCTAATACGCGTTCATGGAGAAAAACATAAACAAGATAACGCTTTCCTATAACAGCAATCCGAAGCATCGCGAGCCATGGCAGCCCGGTCGCAAGGGGGCATTGTGCCCAAAGTGGACTTGGCCGCTCGCGGACGAGATTTTACAATCCAGCGAGCCGTCGCAGACGGGGAAAAAGTGTCGGTACGCCACATATG
>JAEZHQ010000349.1 GCA_023416455.1 Pseudomonadota bacterium
TCGGGCGAACCGTCCTCGGGGGACACGAAGCCGAACCCCTTGGTGGGGTTGAACCACTTCACGGTGGCGGTGACGTTGGACTTGGTGATCTCGGGAGCGCGGAAGCCCTGACGGGGCGGGCGGTCGAACATGTGTCTTCAAGCTCATAGAGGATGCCGAATTACCTTTGTCACAGGCGCGGAGCGATCCGTCAAGCACGCCAAAGGCCAGACCCTCACGACTGCGACATTCGGCCAGGAGCCCGAGGGCCGCCGAAACCGTGCAAACCCGGCCGTCCGGGCGCCCGCAAGGCCCCCGCCGCCGCCCGCCGGCCGCCCTCATCCCACAATTGTTTCAACGGGCTGGGGGTCGGACAGCCATTCCCGGAGCTTCGACCAGCGCCGCCGCCCCTGGGTGCCGCGCACGGCCATGGCCAGCGCCCGGCGCTGCCCGACCATGACCACCAGCCGCTTGCCGCGCGTCACGCCGGTGTAGATCAGGTTCCGCTGAAGCATCGTGTAGTGCTGGGTCACCACGGGAATCACCACGGCCGGGTATTCGGAGCCCTGGCTCTTGTGGATCGTCGTCGCGTAGGCCAGCACGATCTCGTCCAGCTCGCCATGGTCGTAGGTGACCGGGCGGCCGTCGAAGACCACGGTCAGCGTCCCCTCCTCCGAGTCGATGGCCGACACGATGCCGAGGTCGCCGTTGTAGACCTCCTTGTCGTAGTCGTTCTCGATCTGCATGACCTTGTCGCCGACTCCGAAGGTCCAGCCGAAACGCTCGACCCGCGTCTCGCCGGGCGGATTGAGCACCCGCTGAAGCTCGATGTTGAGCGAGCGCGCCCCCATCCCGCCGCGGTTCATCGGGCACAGGACCTGGATGTCGCGCACCGGGTCGAAGCCGAATCGGCGCGGGATGCGCGCGCGTACGATCTCGATCAGGCGGGCCACGCCGGCCTCCGGAGTCGCCGCCTCGACGAAGTAGAAATCGCTCTCCTCGCCCGGCTTCGGCCAGTCGGGCATCCGGCCGGCGTTGATGCGGTGGGCGTTGACCACGATCCGGCTGGTCGCCGCCTGCCGGAAGATCTCGGTCAGCCGCACCACCGGCACCGCGCCGGAGGCGATCACGTCGCCCAGCACCTGCCCCGGCCCCACCGACGGCAGCTGGTCGACGTCGCCCACCAGAAGCAGCGCCGCCGCCGGCGGCACGGCGCGCAGCAGCGCGTTCATCAGGGGCACGTCCACCATGCTGGTCTCGTCCACCACCAGCAGCTCGCAATCCAGCGGGTTGGTCTCGTCGCGCCGGAAGCCGCCGGCCTGCGGGTCGGTCTCCAGCAGGCGGTGGATGGTCCTGGCCTCCTGCCCGGTGCTTTCGGAAAGCCGCTTGGCGGCGCGCCCGGTCGGGGCGGCCAGCGCGATGGACACCCCCTTGGCCCGCAGGATCGTCAGGATGGCGTTGACCAGCGTGGTCTTGCCGACACCGGGGCCGCCGGTGACGACCAGCAGCTTGGCGGCCAGCGCCCGCGCCAGGGCCGCCCGCTGGCTGTCGGCCAGGACGATGCCGGCCCGCTCCTCCACCCAGGGGATGGCTTTGGCGGCGTCGATCTCCGGCCAGGGCGCGCGGCCGGCGGCCAGCCGGAGCAGACGGCCGGCGATCGCCCGCTCGGCCCGGTGCAGACCGGCCAGGAACACGCAGGGCGCGCCCTCCAGCGTGTCGGCGACCACGCTGCCCTCCGCCAGCTCCAGCCCCAGGGCGGTCTCCAGGATGGCGGCGTCGATCTCCAGCAGGGCGGCGGCCAGCGGGATCAGCTCGGCCGTCGGCAGGCCGCAATGGCCCTCCTCGGTGGCTTCGGCCAGCGCGAAGGAGATGCCGGCCCGCGCCCGGATCATCGCGGTCTTCTCGATGCCCAGCCGGGCGGCGACGGCGTCGGCGGTCTTGAAGCCGATGCCCCGGATGTCGCGGGCCAGCCGGTAGGGATTGGCGGTGATCACCGGGATGGCGTCGGCCCCGTAGGTCTTGAAGATGCGCACCGCCCGCGAGGTTCCCACGCCGTGGCTGTGGAGGAAGACCATGATCTCGCGGATGACCTTCTGGTCGGCCCAGCCGGCGACGATTCGCCGGGCCCGCTTCGGCCCGATGCCGGTGACCTGGCGCAGCCGGTCGGGCTCCTGCTCGATGACGTCGAACACGGCGTCGCCGAAGGCCCGGACCAGCTTCCTCGCATAGACCGGCCCGATCCCCCGGATCAGGCCGGAGCCCAGATAGCGCTCGATGCCCTCCACCGTGGTCGGCGGCGTGGCGCGCAGGACGTCGGCCTTGAACTGCAAGCCGTGGGTGCGGTCGTTGACCCAGGCGCCGGCTGCCTGGATGAACTCCCCCGCGCTGATGGTCGCGGCGTGGCCGACCAGGGTCACCAGGTCGCGCTGGCCGCGCACCTTCAGGCGCAGCACGCAGAAGCCCGTCTCGGGGCTGTGGAAGGTGACGCGCTCGACCAGCCCGGAGAGCGGTTCGCGGCCGTCGGCGGTCCTGGAGGGCATGCTCATGCTCCCACAGATGGGCATCGGCCGCGCAATGGGGGAGTTCCCGCCGCCCGGCCCGGAAGAACGGTGCCCCCCGCTGTTCTCCATCCGGTGCCCCGGCGGATCGCCCCGGCAAATCGGAGAAGACCGCACCCGCGCGAATGTGTAACGTGTCGCGCGAAGCCCGCCAACGGGCATGCGGTGAAAAGACGTCAGCCAAACCAAAAACCGAAGAACCGCGGTATTTTCGATTCGGAAGGAATGAACGAGAGATGGTGACGGAACGCATTCAGGTCGGCGGCCTTCAGGTCGCCGCGGAGCTTCACCGCTTCATCGAGACCGAGGCCCTGCCGGGAACGGGCGTGACGCCGCAGCAGTTCTGGTCCGGGCTGGATGGCATCCTGCATGACCTGGCGCCGCGCAACCGCGCGCTGTTGGCCCGCCGCGACGAGCTTCAGGCGAAGATCGACGACTGGTACCGCGGCCGCCGCGGCCAGCCCTTCGACCGCGCCGCCCACCGGGCCTTCCTCGAGGAGATCGGCTACCTGCTGCCGGAGGGGCCCGACTTCACGGTGGGCACGGCCGACGTCGATCCCGAGATCGCCGCCATCGCCGGCCCGCAGCTCGTCGTCCCGGTGATGAACGCCCGCTACGCGCTGAACGCCGCCAACGCCCGCTGGGGCAGCCTGTACGACGCCCTCTACGGCACCGACGCCATCCCCGATGCCGACGGCGCCGAACGCGGCGCCGCCTACAACCCGAGGCGCGGCGAGAAGGTGATCGCCTTCGCGCGCGGCGTGCTGGACCGCGCCGCGCCGCTGTCGGACGGCTCGCACCGCGACGCCGCCGGCTACGCCGTCGAGGACGGCCGCCTCGTCGTCGCGCTCAAGGACGGCCGCAGCACCGGCCTGTCGGAGCCGGAGCGGCTGGTCGGCTACCGCGGCGACGCCGCCGCACCCACCGCCGTCCTGCTGGTCAACCACGGCCTGCATCTGGAAATCCGCATCGACCGCAGCCACCCCATCGGCCGGACCGACGCCGCCGGCGTGGCCGACCTGCTCGTCGAGTCGGCGCTGACCACCATCATGGACTGCGAGGACTCGGTCGCCGCCGTGGACGCGGCCGACAAGGTCCTCGTCTACCGCAACTGGCTGGGCCTGATGCGCGGCGACCTGACCGCGACCTTCCCCAAGGGCGACGGCACGGTGGAACGCCGCCTGAACCCCGACCGCAGCTACACCGCCCCGGCCGGCGGCACGGTAACCCTGCCCGGCCGCAGCCTGATGCTGGTCCGCAACGTCGGCCATCTCATGACCAACGGCGCGGTGCTGCTCGCGGACGGCAGCGAGGCGCCGGAGGGCATCCTCGACGCGCTGATCACCTCGGCCATCGCGCTGCACGACCTGAAGGGCGCCCGGCTCAACAGCCGCGCCGGCTCGGTCTACATCGTCAAGCCGAAGATGCACGGCCCGGAGGAGGTCGCCTTCGCCGACGAGCTGTTCGGCCGGGTCGAGGACGCGCTGGGCATGGCGCGCTTCACCGTCAAGATGGGCATCATGGACGAGGAGCGCCGCACCACCGTGAACCTCAAGGAGGCCATCCGCGCCGCCAAGGACCGCGTGGTCTTCATCAACACCGGCTTCCTCGACCGCACCGGCGACGAGATCCACACCGCCATGGAGGCCGGCCCGGTCATCCGCAAGGGCGACATCAAGGGCGCGGTCTGGATCAAGGCCTACGAGGACTGGAACGTCGACACCGGCCTGCTGTGCGGCCTGAAGGGCCGGGCGCAGATCGGCAAGGGCATGTGGGCCATGCCCGACCGCATGGCCGAGATGCTCGCCGTCAAGATCGCCCACCCGCAGGCCGGCGCCAACACCGCCTGGGTGCCCTCGCCGACCGCCGCCACGCTGCACGCCCTGCACTACCACCAGGTGAACGTCGCCGACCGCCAGGAGGAGCTGGCCAAGCGCCCGCGCGCCAGCCTGGACGACATCCTGACCATCCCGCTGGCCGACCGCCCCAACTGGTCGGAAGAGGAGATCCAGCAGGAGCTGGACAACAACGCCCAGGGCATCCTCGGCTACGTGGTGCGCTGGATCGACCAGGGCGTCGGCTGCTCCAAGGTGCCGGACATCAACAACGTCGGCCTGATGGAGGACCGCGCCACCCTGCGCATCTCCAGCCAGCACATGGCCAACTGGCTGCACCACGGCGTCGTCACCGAGGCGCAGGTGCGCGAGACGCTGAAGCGGATGGCCGTCGTGGTTGACCAGCAGAACGCCGGCGACCCGCTGTACCGCCCGATGGCCCCGGACTTCGACCGGAGCGTGGCCTTCCAGGCCGCCTGCGACCTCGTCTTCAAGGGCCGCGAGCAGCCCAACGGCTACACCGAGCCGGTCCTGCACCGCCGCCGCATCGAGGCGAAGGCGGCCCAGGGCTGAGGATGCGCCGGCCGTAGGGCGGGCTCCGCCGGCGCCCGCCCGCGCGCCGGGGCAACGGGAAAGCCCCTCTCCCCACGGAGGGGCTTTCCCGTCACGCCCGCCGGTCACGGGAAGGGAGCCCGAAGGATGCGGTGCAGGTGGAGGTCGAGCGCGGCGACCGACGGCGCGGCGGTGTGCCAGCCGATGTGCCGGTCGGGGCGGACCAGCCAGACCATTCCCGGTTTGGCGCCATAGGCCGCGGCGAACGCCCCCTCGGCATCGACCAGGACCGGCATCCGGTCATCCTCGGGCAGCGTCTCGCCCGGCGCCGCGACGGCGCAGCCCGCCGCCGCGTCGCCGAGCGCCGCCGACAGCAGATGGTGCATCGCGGCCAGCGCGTCGAACCGCGCGTCCCGGCCCGACACCGCGCCGACCAGCACATGCCGCCCGCCCCCCAGACGCTCGGCCAGACGCCGCGGATGCGCGACGAAGGGCTGGCGGAGTCCGCCCGCGTCCGGCGCGCGGTCGCCGGGGCCGGGAGCGTCCCCCGCGGCAGGCCGGTCGCCCGAGACGATCGGGCTGTCGGGATAGCCGATGAAAAGCTGGGTCTCGCGCATTCCGGGCAGGTTGATCCGCTGCGCCATGACCGCGTTCAGCGCCCGGCTCGTCTGCTCGACGACGTCGAGGCCGACCGGATGGCGCTCGGCGGTGTAGCTGTCGAGCAGGTCCGCCGCCGCCTGGCCGCGGGCCGCCAGAACCAGCTTCCAGGCGAGGTTGTGGGCGTCCTGGAGGCCGGTGTTCATGCCCTGGCCGCCCACCGGCGGATGGATGTGGGCGGCGTCCCCCGCCAGGAACACCCGGCCCTTCCCGTAGCGCGGCACGATGCGGTGGCTGATTCGGTAGATGGACGACCAGCGCAGCCCGGAAAGGCGCGTCCCCGGCGGCAGCCGCGGCGCCATGACCGCGGCGATCTGCTCCAGCCCCGGCGGCGTCCGCTCCACCGCCACGGCCCCGTCCGCGGCCCCTCCCGGCTGCGGAAGCGTGGTGGAGAGGCGGTAGCGCCGCGGCGCGCCATGCACCGGGATCGCCGCCAGGGAGACGGGGGCCTGGCTTTCCCCGCTCCAGTTGAACCGGTACATGGCGCCGCGCGGCAGGTCCCATTCCACGTCGAGATCGGCGAGCACGAAGGTCTGCGGGTACTGTCCGCCTTCGAATTCCAGCCCAAGGCCGCGGCGCACCGTGCTGTGCGCCCCGTCGCAGCCGACCAGCCAGCGGCAGCGGAGATCCCGGCGCGCGCCGTCCGCGCTTTCGAGCCGCGCCACGACCCCCTCCACGGTCTCGGTGAAGCTGTCGAGCGTCCAGCCGTAGCGGACGGCGCCGCCGTGCCGCCGCAGGCAGCCCTCAAGCAGCCGCTCCGTCTCGGACTGGGCGAGCGACAGGACCCCGAAGGGCAGCCCCGTGGCCGGCACCTCCATCCGCTGCACCGGCACCCCGTTGTCGAAGACCGCCATCCCGCGCAGCCAGAGGCCGGCGTCGATGGCCGCGTCCGCGAGGCCCAGATCCTCGAAGATCTCCAGGCTCCGCGAGGTGACGCCGAGCGCCTTGGAGAAGACGGAGCGTTCCGGCTGCCGTTCGATCACGGCGGCGTCGACTCCGGCCCGGGCCAACTCGGCCGCAAGCAGAAGGCCGACCGGCCCCGCCCCCACGATCAAGACATCGATCCCATCCCTCACGACGCCCTCCCACCGTTCGCTGCGGCCGGCTGCACCGCGGCAACAGCGTGCACCGCCGGTCGCCGCGCATCGGGAAGGCATTGGGTGTGCGACGGGTCGCAAAGGAGCGGGCGCGTGACCCGGCCTGCGCGGCGCGTACGTCCTCTTTGGTCGAATGGGGAGCTGGGAACTTCGGTCGAAAAGGGACCCTCCCGCGGCCTCGTGCCGGCGGCGGCGGAAGGCTTCCCCCACCCGCCGCCGGCAGAGCCGGACGGATCACCGCCGCATCAGCCCTCGATGCGCGAGAAGTCGGCCACCCCGTTCAGGGTGGCGCGGATGCGGCTGAGCAGCGCCAGGCGGTTGGCGCGCAGGTCCGCCGACTCGGCGTTCACCGTCACCTTGTCGAAGAAGGCGTCGACCGGGCGGCGCAGGTTGGTCAGGACGGTCATGCACTCCACGAAGTTGCCCGCCTGCAACTCCGCCGTGGCCAGCGAGCCGAAGCCCTTGAGCGCCGAGGCCAGCGCCCGCTCCTCGTCCTGGGCGAAACGGTCGGAGTCGGGCTCCTGGTCGTAGGCGCGGCCGTCCTTCTTCTCCTCGATGCGCACGATGTTGCTGGCGCGCTTGTAGGCGGTCAGCAGGTTGGCGCCGTCGTCGGAGCCGATGAACGCCTGCAACGCCGTCACGCGGGCGAGCAGCCGGACCAGATCGTCCTCGCCGCCGAGCGCGAACACCGCGTCCACCAGGTCGTGGCGCACGCCCTTCTCGCGCAGCACCACCTTCAGCCGGTCGGCGAAGAAGGCCAGAAGGTCGGCCGCGACCGCCTCCGTCGGGGCGAAGCCGTCGGCGCGATAGGCCGCGTGCGCCGCCCGGAAGACCGGCGTCAGGTTCACCCGCAGACCGTTCTCCAGGATCAGCCGGATGACGCCCAGCGCGGCGCGGCGCAGCGCGTAGGGATCCTTGGAGCCCGTGGGCTTCTCGTCGATGGCGAAGAAGCCGACCAACGTGTCGAGCTTGTCGGCCAGCGCGACCGAGACCGAAACCGGGGCGGTCGGGCAGTTGTCGGAGGGGCCGAGCGGTTTGTAATGCTCGGCAATCGCCTCGGCGACCACCGGGTTCTCGCCCTCGCCCAGCGCGTAGTAGCGGCCCATGATGCCCTGGACCTCGGGGAACTCGCCGACCAC
>JAEZHQ010000363.1 GCA_023416455.1 Pseudomonadota bacterium
GAGGTCGCTGTAGGCCGCCCGCCGCTCCGCCGTCATCAGCTGGCTGCGCCAGCCGATCCCCACCTTCAGCCCCGGACCCAGCGCCGCCAGCCGGTCCCGCCACGCCGCGACACGCCCCGGTTCCGCCTTCAGCCAGGGGCCTTGCCCCGCGAACGCCGCCAGCGAGCCGCGCAAGGCCCGCGGCAGCGAACCGGCCGCGCTGTGCAGGTCGGCGTCCGGTGGAACCACGGTTTCACGCCCGTCGGCGTCGACCGTCTCCGCCCGCACGGTCGCGCCGGGGAAGGATCGGGCAAACAGGGTGACGAGGCGGCGGTCGCACTCGATCACCAGATGCCCGGCACGACGCAGCAGGTCGGGGTAGCAGGAGGCGAACAGGATCTCGTCGCCCACCCCTTGCTCGCGCCAGACCAGCAGGCGGCGCCCCGTCGGATCCTCCCCTTCCCACAGCGGCGCGGCGATGGCCCGGTCCTCGTAGCCCTTGGCGCGGAAACGCGACCGGTAAGCGTCCCAGCCCTCGCCCAGCCGGCCCTTGGCGAGCAGGATCAGGCCGAGGTTGAGGCGCGGCGCCGCCAGCGCCGGGTCGTGGTCGAGCGACCGCCGCAGGCTGACCTCCGCCGCGTCGGTGCGGCCGGTCTGCCACAGCAGCATGCCAAGGTTGGCCAAAGCCGCGGCATCGTCGGCGTCGCTCTCCAGGGCGGCGCGATGGGCGGCCTCGGCCTCGGCCGTGCGGCCGAGCAGGTGCAACGTCAGCCCGAGGCCGGTGAGGGCCGCCGGGCGGCGCGGGACCAGGCGGACGGCCCGCCGGTGCGCGCGCTCGGATTCGGCAAGCCGGTCCAGCTCCTGCAACCCGGTACCCAGGTTGGTGTAGGAGTCCGGATAGTCCGGCTGTGCGACGATGGCCAGCCGGTGCAGCCGGACCGCCGCATCCCGCTGGTGCCGGGCCTTGTGGACGTTGCCCAGATTGTTGAGGGCCTTCCCGTAGTCGGGCCGGACGGCCAGCGCGCGCCGGTAGGCGCGCGCCGCCTCGTCCAGCCGCTGCAACCCGTCGTAGCCGGTGCCGAGGTTGTTGAGGGCCTGCGCGTCGTCCGGCCGGAGGGCGATGCAGCGGCGCAGGGCCGCCACCGCCGCCTCGAAGGAGCCGAGATCGAGCAGGGCGACGCCGAGGTTGTTGAGCGCGCCGGTCATGTCCGGCTTGTGGGCCAGGGCGGAGCGGTAGCAGGCAACCGCCTCGCCGAGCCGCTCCAGCCCTTGCAGGGCGCTGCCCCGGGCGAACTGGAGCAGGGGGTCGGAGGGGTCGGCGGCAAGGGCGACGGCGAGCGCCGCCTCGGCCTCGGCGGGCCGCCCCCGCTCGACCAGCAGGGTGCCCAGCTCGCGGGCGAGTTCCCCGTCGGCGGGGGCGTCGGCCAGCGCCCGGCGCAGGCAGGCCTCGGCGTCGGGATGGTCGACCACCCGCAGAGCCAGCGCCAGATGGCGCCAGGCGGCGGCATGGTCGGGGCGCGCCTTGACGACCTCGTGGAAGCAGACCGCCGCCCGGTCGAAGCGGCCGCACACCCGGTGCAGCAGGCCCAGATTGTAGCAGGCGCTGACCAGGCCCGGGTCCAGCTCCAGGGCCCGCAGATAGGCGGCCTGTGCCGCCTCGAAGCGGCCCATCGCCTGAAAAGCCGTGCCCAGGTTGCCGTGGGCCTCCGCATAGCCGTCCCGGCAGGCGATGGCCCGGCGATAGGCCGCCACCGCCGCGGCCGGTTGGCCCTGCTCGGCCAGCAGGTTGCCCAGGCTGTTGTGGGCCGTCGCAAAGGCCGGATCGGCCGCGAGCGCGGCGGCGATCCGGCGCCGGGCGAGCGCCGGCTGACCGGCCTGGTGGGCGGCGATGCCGGCCATATGGAGCGCGCCGGCGTGGTCGGGCTCCGCCGCCAGGAACCGTCCGTACAGAGCCAGCGCCTCGGCGAGCCGGCCGGCGCGATGATGGTCGATGGCGGCGCCCAGCAGGACGCCCGGCCGTTCGTCGCGGGCGGGCGGCGCGCCGTCCGGTTCGGACGGATCCGTGGTCACGGTGCCGGATCGGCCGCAGGGGCGTGGTCGCCGTCGAGAGCGGTGTCAGGAGCGGTGTCGGCGGACGGATCCAGCCCGGCCTTGAACATCTTCCGGCACAGCTTCAGCGCTCGGTAGTAGTTGCGCCCCTCGACCATGCGCGCCACCTCGTCAAGGTCCTTGCCGCAGTCCGGGCGGGCCTCGCGCGTCTCCTCCAGGATCGACGCGAAGCGCTGGAGGTTCAGGGCCGCATCCTCCGGGAAGATGTAGATGAGCTGGATGACGAAATAGAGCTTCTTCTCGATGCAATCGATCTGCTCCTCCTTCAACACCTCGCGTCCGCGCAGGAAGTTGGCGGTGTTGTAGAGGAAGAACGAGCCCGGACGGTCGCCGGCGCCGATGACGGCGCCGTTGATGATGACCTTTTCGTTGGGGCGGAGAACGAACTTCAGTGGCATGAAACCGGACCCGGGGGCTTGATTGGCGGGCGCGCGGCGGGGCCGGGCACGGGGGCCCATGGCGCCGGGCGCCAAACGAAACGGGCGGCGGCTCGCGCCGCCGCCCGCCGGGCGTGATCCTACCCGAAGCGCCGGGCTTAGAACAGGCGCAGGATGGACTGCTGCGACTGGTTGGCCAGCGAGAGGGCGATGGTGCCGAGCTGCTGGCGGGTTTGCAGCATCAGCAGGCTGGCGCCTTCCTCGTTCTGGTCGGCCAGGGTCA
>JAEZHQ010000158.1 GCA_023416455.1 Pseudomonadota bacterium
GGCCTGGAGCGCGCCGCCGGCGGCGCTGGCCGCGGCCCCGCCGCGGAGCGGGTCGGTCCGCCGCGTCGATTCCTCGGACGCCGCCCCCCTGGCCGGGCTGCGGCGCGGGCTGCTGGCGCTCGCCAACGGACTGCCGGAGCGGACCGAGGCGCTGTGGACCTACGCCCTCAACCCCGACGGCGAAGCCGCCGACGTGTTCCTGCTGCACGGCGCCTCCGGGCCGGAGGGCTACCTCGCGGTGACCCCGCCCAGGGGGCGGCGCCTCACCGTCGCCGACGGCTGCGTGCTCAGCCGGCGGGCGGCCCGACTCGCCCTGTCCTTCCTTGCCGGCTACCGCGCCCAGGTCGACCGCGTGGCCTGGCGCGGCGGCCCCGACGACCCGCTGGCCCTTCTGGCGGCGGAGAGCGGGGTCGAGGTGGAGCGGCGGGAGGAGTGGCTGATGCGCGTCGTCGACGTGGAACGCGCCCTGGCCGCCCGCGGCTACCCGGCGGGAATCGCCGACGAGCTGACGCTCGACGTCACCGACCCGCTGTTTCCCGCCAACTCCGGCCGCTTCCGGCTGCGCGTCGCGGACGGCCGGGGAACCGTCGCCCGGGTGCCGGCCGCAATCGGCGCGCAGGAGGCGGCGCTGTCGCTGGACATCGCCGTCCTGGCCACACTGTACAGCGGGCACATGGGTCCGGCCCTCCTCCGCCAGATCGGGCTGCTGGAGGGCGGCGACGACGCCGTCGCCACCGCCGCCCGCGTCTTCGCCGGGCCGAGCCCCTGGATGCCCGACCGCTTCTGACCCCAACGCCGGGACGGTGCCCCATCCCGTCCGGACCCTTGACGTTACAAGCCTGTGATTTTTTAACGCGGATCGGCGACAAGGGAACGGACCGGCGACGGGGTCGCGGCTCTCTCACGGTCCATTAACGGTTTATACGCTAATAAAAAATACGCCTGTCTCCGTGGCATGGCGTGGGAGGCCGGACATCATGACGATCGGAACGCGGATCGCGCTTGGCTTTGCGACTGTCCTGCTGCTGACGATGGGGGTGGCCTTCGTCGGCTGGAACAGCCTGCGCACCTACGCGGTGCGCGTCGATCTGGCGGCGCACACCGCCGACCTCGACGCGCGCCTGAAGACCGTGCGCATCGAGGAGGCGCGCTTCGTCACCGAGCGCGATGCCCAAGGCGCCGCCAAGGTCCCCGGCATGCTCGACGCCCTGCACGCCGAGGCGCAGGCCACCAAGGCGGCGCTGGAGGATCCCGCCGCCGCCCGGCTGGTCGACGACATCCTGGCGGGCATCGACGGTTACCGCAGCGCCTTCGCCAACTTCGTGGCCCAGGACCAGGAGGCCGACACCCGGACCCGGAGCATCGACGCCCGCGCCCGCGCCCTGCGCGAGATCGCCGAGAAGATCGGCGAGCAGCAGTCCAACCGCTACGAACTGAACATGATCAGCTTCAAGGGCGCCGAGGCCGCCGTCCGGCAAAGCCACGCCACCGCCGAACGCGCCGACCGGCTGATCGAGACCGTGCTGGAGGCCCGCCGCCTCCAGGCCGAGTTCGTGCACGCCCGCGCCCAGGCGTCGGCCGGGGCGACGACGGAGGCGGGGGCGACGACGGAGGCCGCCGCCGCCGCCATCGCCGAGCTGCTGGCCACCGCCGAAGCGATCGAGGCCGACCTCGTCGGATCCAACGACGAGGAGCTGTCCCGGGACATCGTTGCCTCCGCCCGCGCCTACCGCACCGCCTTCGAGGAGGCGCGCGCCATCGAGGCCGACGAGCTGCCGCCCGCCCGCGCCCAGGCCCTGGACCGTCACGCCCAGCGGATCCAGACGCTCGCCCACGAGATGCAGGAGAACCAGGTCATCGTGTCGGCGGCGCTCCAGGAGGCGACCAATTTCGCCCAGAGCGAGGTCAACGAGGCGGTCCTGCTGCGCGGAATAGCGCTCCGCCTGATCCAGGACGCGCAGGCCGCCCTGCTGGGCCAGCGCGACTTCCTGCTGTCCGGAAGCGCCGAGTCCCGGGCCGCGGTCGCCGCCGCCATGACCGAGACCCAGGCGCTGGCCCGCCAGGCCGGCGACGTGCTGGTGGACGCCGAGGGGCGCGCGCTGATCGCCGCCATCACCGAGGCGGCCCAGGCCTTCGACCGCGAGTTCGCAGCGCTGGTCACCGCCACCCAGAACCAGCGTGCGGCCATGGAGGCCATGGCCAAGGCGGCCGGGGCGGTCAGCGACGAAGTGACGCAGCTGGTGTCGATCCAGCGCGACGACCGCGAGAGCGGCCGGGCGAGCGCCGGCATGGTCATCGCCATCGGCGCCGCGGTGGCGCTGGCGCTGGGCATCGCGCTGGCCTGGGTCATCGACCGTGCGATCACCCATCCGCTGCACGCCATGACCCGCGCCATGGGCCGCCTGGCCGAGGGCGACCTGGCCGTGGACATCCCCGGCGGCGACCGCAAGGACGAGCTGCGCGCCATCGCCGAGGCGCTGACCGTCTTCAAGGACAACGCCCTGGAGATGCAGCGCATGGAGGGCGAGCGCGAGGAGATGCGCCGCCAGATCGACGCCGACCGCCGCCGCACCATGAACGAGTTCGCCAACGGCTTCGAACAGGCGGTGTCCGGGGTCGTCCAGTCGCTGACCGAATCCGCCGGCACGCTGGGCCGCGACGCGCAGGAGATGTCGTCCGACGCGGCGCTGACCACGGCCAAGTCCAGCGCCGTCGCCTCGGCCTCGGAGCTGGCCTCCACCAACGTGCAGACCGTCGCGGCGGCGGCCGAGGAGCTGTCCTCCTCCATCGCCGAGATCTCGCGCCAGCTCAACGCCAGCTCGCAGGCCGCCGTCGACGCCGCGGAGAAGGCCACCGAGACCAACGCCATCGTCGAGGGGCTGGCCGAGGCCGCCCAGCGCATCGGCCAGGTGGTGGACCTGATCGGCGAGATCGCCGAGCAGACCAACCTGCTGGCGCTGAACGCCACCATCGAGGCGGCGCGGGCCGGCGAGGCCGGCAAGGGCTTCGCCGTGGTCGCCACCGAGGTGAAGAACCTCGCCGGCCAGACCGCCAAGGCGACCGAGGAGATCTCCTCCCAGGTGGCCGAGATGCAGTCGGCCACCGGCGGCGCGGTGGAGGCCATCCGCACCATCTCCGAGGCGGTCACCACCATCAGCCGCACCGTCACCGACATCGCCCACGCCATGGAGCAGCAGGGCTTCGCCACCCGCGAGATCGCCCAGAACGTCCATCAGGCCGCCGCGGGCACCCAGCAGGTGATGCAGAACATCGCCGAGGTGACCACCGCCGCCACCAAGACCGGCGGCGCCGCCGACGCCGTGCTCCAGGCCAGCCGCACGCTCGCCCGCCAGGCCGAGCATCTGCGCGGCGAGGTGGGCACCTTCCTCAACAAGGTGCGCTCGGCCTGACCGGGCTGCGGATCGGGCCAGGCACGGCCCGATCCGCGCCGATTGCTTTCGCACCGCCCATCTGTTAAGCCGCGCCCTGTCTCCCGGACGCGGATCCCCATGCCCATCCCCCCGTCGCGCCACGCTTCCGCCATGCCTCCTCCCGACGCCGGCCCGTCCACGCCGGCCGGCGCGGCGCACAGACCGCCGGAGCGGGCATGAAGCGGATCCTGGTCATCAAGCTGGGGGCCTTCGGCGACTTCTTCCTGGCGCAGACCGCCTTTTCGGCCATCCGGCGCCACCACGCGGGCGACCGCCTCGCCCTGATGACCCTGCCGTCGCTGGCCCCGCTGGCCCGCATGAGCGGCCAGTTCGACGAGGTTCTGGAGGATCCGCGCGGGCGCTCCCCGGCCGCCTATCTGCGGGTCCGCCGGATGCTGCGCGCCGGCCGCTTCGACCGCGTCTACGACCTGCAAGGCCAGCCGCGCACCGACCGCTATTTCTGGCTGCTCGCCCCCGGCCCCTGGCCGGAATGGTCGGGGACGGCGCGCGGCGCCTCCCACGCCGACCGCTACCCCGGCCGCCGCAAGGTCCCGGTCCTGGAACGCTACGCCCGCCAGCTCGCCCCCTTCGGGATCGCGCTGGACGCCGCGCCGGACCTGTCCTGGCTCGACGCCGACACCGCCGGCTTCGGCCTGCGCCCGCCCTACGCGCTGCTGATCCCCGGCTCCTCCCCCGGACGGCCGGACAAGCGCTGGCCGGCCGACCGCTACGCCGCGCTGGCGGCGGCGCTGGCCGCCCGCGGGGTGACGCCGGTGGTGCTGGGAACCGCCATCGAGGCCGACGCCGCCGGCACCGTCACCGCCGCCTGCCCGCAGGCCGTCGACCTGACCGGCCGGACCGGCATCCCGGAGATCGCCGGGCTGGCGCGCCGTGCCCTGGTCGCGGTCGGCAACGACACCGGCCCCACCCACCTCGCCGCCGCCATCGGCTGCCCCACCGTGGGGCTGTTCTCGGACGCCTCCCAGCCGATCCATGTCAGCGGGCCGCGGGCGGTCGTCCACCACCGGCCCGACTTCGGGGCCATGGGGGTGGAGGGCGTGCTCGCCGCCGTGGACGCCGCCGTGGACGCCGCCTGCCGTTAACGTTAGAGTGCGCACCGTCTTTGCCTGGAGTCTTCGCGGCCTTGAGCACCCATGACGTCAGTTTCGGCCCGGCGGCCACCGCGCCCCTGCCGACCCTGAGGCGGCCCGCCCCGACGGCGGCCCGGCGTCTGGCCATGCTCGCCAAGCTGGCGGTGACGCTCCTGGTGCTGGGCCTGCTCGCCTCGCGCGCCGACTGGTCGGGCATCGCCGGACGCCTGGCCGGGGCCGACCCCGCCTGGCTGGCCGCCGGCTTCGCGGCCAAGCTGCTGGCCGTGCTGTGCGCCGCCGAACGCTGGCGCGACGCGCTGGCCGCGGCCGGCGCGCGGCTGTCGCGCGGGCTGGCCATGCGGCTGATGTTCGCCGGGCTGTTC
>JAEZHQ010000417.1 GCA_023416455.1 Pseudomonadota bacterium
CGGCGGCACAGCGCGGACGCCGCCGGGCAGCGCGGGTGAAAGGCGCAGCCCTCCGGCCGCTCGATCGGGTCGGGGCTGGCGGCGCCGGGCAGCGGGGCGGGGATGCCGAGGCCCGGCTCGGGCGTCAGAACGGAATCGAGCAGGGCCCGCGTGTAGGGATGGCGCGGCTGGTCGAACAGGCGGCGGGTCGGCGCCGATTCCACGATGCGGCCGAGATACATGACGGCGATCCAGGTCGCCATGTGCTCGATCACCGCGAGGTTGTGGCTGATCATCAGCATGGTCAGGTCGAGTTCGCGCCGCAGCTCGATCAGCAGGTTCAGGATCTGCGCCTGGACCGAGACGTCGAGCGCCGAGGTCGGCTCGTCGCAGACCACCACCTCCGGGCGCATGACCAGGGCGCGGGCGATGGCCACGCGCTGGCGCTGGCCGCCGGAGAGCTGGTTGGGGTAGCTGTCGAGGACACGCTCCGGCAGGCCGACGCGCTCCAGCATGGCGGCGACCGCGGCCCGCCGGCCCCGCCGGTCGCCGACGCCGTGGACGGCCAGCGGCAGGCCGACGATCTGGGCGATCGTCTTGCGCGGGTTCAGCGAGGAATAGGGATCCTGGAAGACCGGCTGGACGCGGCGGGCGAAGGCGGTCTGGCCCGCCCCGGACAGGCTGGCGCCGTCGATCAGCACCTGTCCGGAGCTGGGCGGCAGGAGGCCGAGCAGGATCTTCGACAGCGTGCTCTTGCCGCTGCCGGACTCGCCGACGAGGCCGAGCACCTCGCCGCGATGCAGGCGCAGGGAGACGTCGTCGACCGCGCGCAGCCGGGCGCCGCGGCGGAACGGCGAGCGCCGCACCAGGAAGGAGCGGCTGACGCCGCGCAGCTCCAGGACCGGCGGGACGGCCGGGCCGGTGGCGGGGACGCAGAGGGGGGTGCCGTTCATGGGGTTCCCGTTCATTGGGTTCCCTCCAGGACGCAGCGGTAGCCGTGGCCGGAGCCGGCCTGCCGCAAGGGTGGGGGATGGGTGAGGCAGGCCGCGGCGGCGCGGTCGCAGCGCGCCGCGAAGGCGCAGCCGGGCAGCGCGCCGATCAGGCTCGGCACGACTCCGGGGATCGAGCCCAGCGCGGCGCCGGGCGGGGTCCGCCCGGGCACCGGGATGCAGGCCAGCAGGCCCCGCGTGTAGGGGTGGGCGGGGCGGGCGAAGACCTCGGCCACCGGCCCCTCCTCGACCACCGAGCCGGCGTACATGACCGCGACGCGGTCGGCCAGGCGGGCGACGACCCCGAGGTCGTGGGTGATGAGGATGATGGCCAGCCCGGTGCGCCGCCTGAGGTCGGCCAGCAGATGGAGGATCTGGGCCTGGATGGTGACGTCGAGCGCGGTCGTCGGCTCGTCGGCGATCAGCAGCTCGGGCGAGCCCATCAGCGCCATGGCGATCATCACCCGCTGGCGCAGCCCGCCGGACAGCTGGTGCGGGTACTGGTTCAGCCGTCCGCGCGCCGCCGGGACGCCGACCAGCGCCAGCAGCTCGGCCGCCCGTTCGCGCGCCTCGGCGACGGCGACGCGGCGG
The DNA here is from genome assembly GCA_023416455.1 of Pseudomonadota bacterium. Lineage (GTDB taxonomy): Bacteria > Pseudomonadota > Alphaproteobacteria > Azospirillales > Azospirillaceae > Azospirillum. The sequence goes on from JAEZHQ010000417.1 coordinate 1,560, forward strand.
TGGCAGCGCAGGGCCTCCACCATCTGGTTGCCGACCGTGAAGGCCGGGTTGAGGGAGGTCATCGGCTCCTGGAAGATCATCGCCATGCGGTTGCCGCGCAGCGCCCGCATGGCGCGGGGGGACAGGGTGGCGAGGTCGGTGCCGGCGAAGGCCATGCGCCGCGCGGTGCGCCGGGCCCGCCCCGGCAGCAGGTCCATGAGGGCCAGCGAGGTCAGCGACTTGCCGCAGCCGGACTCGCCGACGATGCACAGCACCTCGCCCTTGCCGACGCGGAGCGAGACGTCGCGCACGGCGTGCAGGGTTCCGGCCGCGGTCGGGATGGCGACCGACAGGCCGTCGATCTCGAGGACGGGGGAAGGACGGGAGGAAGGTTGGGGGGCATGGCGGTCATCTCACGTACGCCCTTCCGGCGCGGTGACGTCGCGGATGCCGTCGCCCACCATGTTGATGGACAGCACCAGCAGGAACAGGGCGACGCCGGGGATGGCGATGAGCCACGGCTCGAAGAACAGGTTGGCGCGGCCTTCGGCGACCATCAGCCCCCAGGAGGGCAGCGGCGGCTGGACCCCGAGGCCGAGGAAGGACAGGGCCGCCTCCAGCAGGATGGCGTGGGCCATCTCCAGCGTGGCGACGATGATCAGGTTGTTGAGGACGTTCGGCAGGATCTCGCCGACGATGATGCGCGGCACCGAGCAGCCCACCGCCTGCGCGGCCAGGACATAGTCCTGGCTCACCGCCTGCATGGTGGAGGAGCGCATGACGATGGCGAAGCGGTCCCACAGCAGCGCGCCCAGCACCAGTATGACCACCTGGAGCGAGCCGCCGAACAGGGCGACCACCGCCAGCGCCACCAGGATGACCGGGGTCGACAGCCGCACCGTGATCAGGAAGGTGACCGCCATGTCGACCCGGCCCCCGAAATAGCCGGCGGCGATTCCGAGGGTGGTGCCGATCAGGCCGGACACCAGGGCGGCGGCGAAGCCGATGAGCAGCGACACCTGCGCGCCGTGGAGCAGCCGGCTCAGGTAGTCGCGGCCGAGATGGTCGGTGCCGAGCGGGTGGCTCCAGCGTCCCGCGGCGTCCCAGACCGGGGGGACCAGGCGCTGCATCAGATCGCCGGTAGGGATCGTCGGGGGCGGCCAGCGGCGCCAGCGCCGCCAGCGCCGCGATGAGGCCGAGCACGGCCAGCCCGGCGAGCAGGCCGCGGTGGGCGAGGATGCGCCGGCGCAGGATCCGGCCGGGGGTGGGGGGCAGTGCGGCGGCGGGGGCCGCGAGGCCGTCGGACAGGGTCATTCAAGCCACCCGGATTCGCGGGTCGAGCCACGCGTTGAGAAGGTCGGCGACGAGGCTGAGCACGACATAGAAGCCGGAGAGGACCAGCACGATCGCCTGGACCGTGGGCAGGTCGGAGCGGCTGATCGACTCCCAGGCCAGCTGCCCGGTGCCGTGCAGCGCGAACACCGTCTCCACCACCACCGAGCCGCCCAGCATGAAGCCGAACTGGACGGCGGCGAGGCTGACCACCGGGATCACCGCGTTGCGCAGCGCGTGCTTGAGAAGCACGGTGGCGGGATGGAGGCCCTTGGCGCGCGCGGTGCGGACGTAGTCGGACCCCAGCACCTCGATCATGCCGGCGCGGGTCAGCCGCATGATCGCCGGGGTGGCGTAGTAGCCCAGCACCACCGTCGGCATGACGAAATGCTTCCAGCTCTCCGAGCCCGAGGGCGGCAGCAGGGGAAAGGCGATGCTGAACACCACCACCAGGACCAGCGCGAACCAGAAGGTCGGCATGGCCTGGCCGACCACCGAGACGAGCAGGGCGGTGCGGTCGATCCAGCTGTTCGGCCGGATCGCGGCGACGATGCCGAGCGGCAGCCCGACCGCCAGCGCGAAGGCCAGGGCGAGCCCGCCGAGCGTCATGGTGACCGGCAGCTTGTCGGCCAGCATGCGGCTGACCGGCATGCGGAAATAGAGGCTCTCGCCGAAGTCGCCGCGCAGCGCGCCGCCCAGCCAGTCCACATACTGGACGACCAGCGGCCGGTTGAAGCCGTAGCTCTCGCGGATGAACTCGATGTCGGACGCCTTGGCCGACTGGCCGGCCATGGCCACCGCCGGATCCCCCGCCGCCCGCAGCAGGACGAAGGATCCGACCGACACCGTGAGGGCGACGAGCACGGCCAGGAGGAGGCGTTTCAGGGTGTAGACGAGCATGGCGCCCTCCGCCGGTCGGGGGTCCGGGTCATTTCCAGCTGACCGCGTAGAAGCGGGGGATTTCGTCCGCCGTCGGGGTGAAGGCGAGATCCTTGCTGTGGACGTAATTGACGTTGTAGGTGAACAGCGGCAGCCAGTAGGCGCGCTCGGCGATGCGCTTCAGGGCCTTGGCGTAGAAGTCCTTGCGCACCGCCGGATCCACCGAGCCGTCGGCGGCTTCCAGCCATTGCACCAGCTCGGGATCGCGGGCGTAGTCGTCCTTGGACCCCTTGAAGAACTGGCTGACGCTGGCCGCCGCGTCGTTGATCGAATAGGACCCCCAGGTCATGAAGGTGAAGTCGATCTCGCCGCTGAAGACCTTTTCGCGCAGCGCCTCGTATTGCAGGGAGACCAGCTTGGCGTCGATGCCGGCGGCCTTCATGTAGCCGATCATGGCCTCGGCGACGGCGCGGTCGCGGTAGACGTGGAAGTCGATGGCGACACCGTTCGGATGGCCGGCGGCGGCCAGCAGCGCCTTGGCCTTGGCCGGGTCGTACTCGTAGCTGGCGACGTCCTGGGTGCAGCCGAACTGGGTCGGGAAGCAGGCGGCGTCGATCACCTGCGACGAGCCGCGGACCAACTGCCGGACGATCGCCTTGCGGTCGATGGCGTGGGCGATGGCCTGGCGGACGCGGGCGTCGTTGACCGGCGAGGCGTGGCCGGTGCGGTTGGAGGCGTCGAAGGCCAGATAGCCGATCCGCATGGTCTCGGCGTTCTGCACCACCAGGTTGGGCCGGGAGGCCAGCTTGGCGGCCTGGTCGGTCGGCACGTTCCAGATCCAGTCGATCCCGCCGCTCATGAGTTCGGCGATCTGGGTGTTCTGGTCGGGGATGGTGCGCTGGACGATGCGGCCGATGGCGGGCCTGCCCTTGGGGCCGTCCTCGAAATAGTCGCGGTTGGCCTCGAAGACGATGCGCTTGCCGGGATCGAAGGCGGTGACCCGGTAGGGGCCGGTGCCGATGGGGCGCAGCCCCATGCCCTGGCTGCCGACCTCGGCGTAATAGCCGCGCGGGTAGATGAGCAGGGGGCCGGCCAGATACTCCAGGGCCAGCGGCGTGGGGGCCTTCATGATCAGCCGGACCTTGTGGCTGTCGATCTTCTCGACCCGCTCGATCCAGTCGACGTTCTGGCGGGTCAGCACCCTGGTCGCGGGATCGGCCATCAGGTTGAGGGTGTAGACCACGTCGTCGGCGTCGAAGGGCTGGCCGTTGTGGAAACGGACGTTGCGGCGCAGGTCGAACTCGATCGTCCGGTTGTCGGCGAAGCGGTAGGCGGTGGCCAGCAGCGGCTTGTACTCGAAGGTCTGCGGGTCGACCGTCAGCAGCGAGTCGAAGATCAGGCGGGCGACCAGCTCGCCTTCGCGCAGGACGTTGAAATAGCGGTCGAGGGTCGGCAGCTCGCCGGCCCAGGCGATGTTCAGCGTGTCGTCGGCCTTGCCGGCCAGGGCAGGGGCGGGAACGGCGGCAGCCGTCAGCAGGGCGGCGATGGCCGCCGCCTTCAGGACAGGGGTCATGATTTCCTCCGATGGGTGGCGTCTTCTTCGGCGAGACGTTGAGGGCGGCCGGGAGCGGCCGCGTCAGCAGCGGGATGCCGCCGTCTCGCGGATCCCGACGATGTGCTGGGCGATGAGTTCGGCGATGCGTTCGCGCCGGTCCTCCGGCATGCGGTCGGGGATGGCGGCGACGCTGACGGCGGCGACGATCCGGCGCTCGGCGTCGAGGACCGGGACCCCGACCGCCGCCACGTTCGGCCGCAGGACCCCGCCGTTGAGGGCGAAGCCGAGGTCCCGCGCGTGGGCGACCGTGCGGCGGATGTCGTCGGCGCTGAAGCCGGCGTAGTTGGCGTAGCGGGGCGCGTTGGCCGCCAGCACCGCCTCCACCTGGGAGTCGGGCAGGAAGGCGAGCAGGGCGAGGCTGCCGGCGCCGACGCCGAGCGGCCGGCGCGAGCCGACGTCGAGCGTCAGGGTGCGGATCGGGAAGCAGCCCTCCACCCGGTCGATGCACACCGCGTCGTTGCCGGAGCGGATGAGCAGGAAGACGGTGTCCTCGGTCTCCAGCGCGACCTGCTCCAGGACCGGGCGGAGACGGTCGCGGATGGAGAACTCCTGCGCGGCGGCGCCGAGCACGAACAGCTCCATGCCCAGGTGATAGAGCTTGGAATAGGGATCGTGGGTGAGCAGCCCCTCCTGCGCCAGCACGCTCAGGATGCGGTGCGCGGTGGCGACCGACAGCCCGACCTCCGTCGCCAGGGCGGTGGCGCGGGCGCCGCGCTCGTTGGCGCGGGCGACCGCGCGGAGAAGCGCGATGGCCCGCTGGATCGCCTGGGCGCCGCCGATTCCGGCCTCCGCGGGCGTCCTGCGCCCGGACCCGCCGGGCGATGCCTCTGTCTTCGCAACGGCCTTGATCACGGCGGTCGACCGATCCTTGGGTGAGGGGCAGTGGATGAATGGAACTCTACCGGGTATCGGGAGCCCGTCAACCGCCGCATTCCGGTATGTGGTAACCAGTTCTCACAATCTGAGAAATCATCGGGACGGCCGGCGCACGCACACGCGGCGGGGTGGCGGCCGTCCTTCCGTCTTGACAAGCGTCCGGCTTTCCCTATAGTCGCACCCTCTCGCTTCCAGGACGGAGGCGGGCGGTGTTTTGCGTCCCGATCCCGGCGCCGGTGCGTCGGGCTGCGGGAACCGGGACATGATCGGTGTGTAGGCGGCCCCGGAGGGCTGCCGTTGAGATATCGAGGAGAGCAGGCGTGGCGCGTATCGCTGGCGTCAACATCCCCGCGCAGAAGCGCGTGGAGATCGCGTTGACCTACATCCATGGCATCGGTCCGTTCAAGGCCAAGGAAATCTGCACGAAGCTGGCCATCCCGGCCGAGCGTCGCGTGAACCAGCTGACGGACGACGAGATCCTCAAGATCCGTGAGACGATCGACAGCGACTACCAGGTCGAGGGCGACCTGCGCCGTTCGGTCGCGATGAACATCAAGCGTCTGATGGACATGGCCTGCTACCGCGGCCTGCGTCACCGCAAGGGCCTGCCGGTCCACGGCCAGCGCACCCACACGAACGCCCGCACCCGCAAGGGTCCGGCCAAGCCGATCGCCGGCAAGAAGAAGTAAAGAGGACCCCCGTCCATGGCCAAGCCCTCCGCCGCTTCGCAGCGCCTTCGCCGTCGTGAGCGCAAGAACATCACCGCCGGCGTCGCCCACGTGAACGCCTCCTTCAACAACACGATGATCACCATCACCGACGCGCAGGGCAACACCATCGCCTGGTCGTCGTCGGGCACCATGGGCTTCAAGGGATCGCGCAAGTCGACCCCCTACGCCGCGCAGGTCGCCGCCGAGGACGCCGGCCGCAAGGCGCAGGAGCACGGCATGAAGACCCTTGAGGTCGAGGTGAAGGGGCCGGGTTCGGGTCGTGAGTCGGCGCTGCGCGCCCTCCAGTCGATCGGCTTCCAGATCACCTCGATCCGCGACGTCACGCCGATCCCGCACAACGGCGTCCGTCCGCCGAAGAAGCGTCGCGTCTGATCCGGCCGGCGGGCCATGCCCGCCGCCGTCTTCGATGACCCTCTCCGCTCCCGCGGGGGACCGCCGTTCCGGGACAGGGGCCGCAGCCATCGCGGCCGCCTTCGGATGGGAACGGCCGGCCCCCGCGGGCGTGCGTTCCCCCGATGGCATGAGGTTGACCCGTGGCTCTTCAGAGAAACTGGCAGGAACTGATCAAGCCGAGCAAGCTGGAGATCCAGCCCGGTGACGACGCCGACCGTTCGGCGACGGTCGTCGCCGAGCCGCTGGAGCGCGGCTTCGGCCTGACGCTCGGCAACGCGCTGCGCCGCGTGCTGCTCTCTTCGCTTCAGGGTGCCGCCGTCACGTCGATCCACATCGACGGCGTGCTGCACGAGTTCTCCTCCATCCCCGGCGTGCGCGAGGACGTGACCGACATCGTCCTCAACATCAAGTCGATGGGTCTGCGCATGGGCGGCGAGGGACCCAAGCGCATGCGCCTGCGCGCCGAGGGCCCCGGCGAGGTGAAGGCCGGCATGATCGAGACCGGCGCGGACATCCAGGTGATGGATCCGGATCTGGTCATCTGCACGCTGGACGCCGGCGCGCGCCTCAACATGGAGCTGACCGTCGAGACCGGCAAGGGCTACGTCCCGGCCAGCCAGAACCGCCCCGAGGACGCGCCGATCGGCCTGATCCCGGTGGACGCCCTGTTCTCGCCGGTGCGCAAGTGCTCCTACAAGGTGGACAACGCCCGCGTCGGCCAGGTCACCGACTATGACCGTCTGTCGATGCTCGTCGAGACCAACGGCTCGGTGAAGCCGGACGACGCGGTGGCCCTGGCCGCCCGCATCCTCCAGGACCAGCTCCAGCTCTTCATCAACTTCGAGGAGCCGACCCACGCGGTCGCCGAGGAGAAGCACGAGGAGGTTCCGTTCAACAAGAACCTCCTGCGCAAGGTGGACGAGCTGGAACTGTCGGTCCGTTCGGCCAACTGCCTCAAGAACGACAACATCGTCTACATCGGCGACCTGGTGCAGAAGACCGAGGCGGAGATGCTCCGGACCCCGAACTTCGGCCGCAAGTCGCTGAACGAGATCAAGGAAGTGCTGGCCCAGATGGGTCTGCACCTGGGCATGGAAATCCCGAACTGGCCGCCCGAGAACATCGAGGAACTGGCCAAGCGTCTGGAAGAGCCCTACTGAGCCTTGATCCCGTTTCGATGAGTGGCGGGGTGGCTTTCCCCCACCCCGGCCTCTTGCGAAACGCAGATCCCCAAGGGTCGTCGCGACCCGCCCCCGTGCCGTGCCAGCCCCTTGCGGCTGGGCGGCGGGGTTCACCATCGGCTCCCCGAGGGGGGCCACGCCATGAAGGAGGACAGCCATGCGTCACGGCGTTTCCGGACGTAAGCTCAGCAAGACCACCAGCCACCGCAAGGCCATGTTCTCGAACATGGCGAACGCCCTGATCAAGCACGAGCAGATCAAGACCACCCTGCCGAAGGCCAAGGAGCTGCGCCCCATCGCGGAGCGGCTCATCACGCTCGGCAAGAAGGGCGGGCTCGCCAACCGCCGCCTGGCCTTCGCGCAGCTGCGCGACGACGCGACCGTGACCAAGCTCTTCACCGTGCTGGCCGACCGCTACAAGGACCGCCAGGGCGGCTACACCCGCGTTCTGAAGGCCGGCTTCCGCTACGGCGACGCCGCGGCCATGGGCGTGATCGAGCTGGTCGACCGCGACCCCGAGGCCAAGGGCCAGGACTCCGGCCCGGTGGACGTGGCCGACGAGGCCGAGACCGAGGCCTGATAAGGACGGCGCCTGGAGGCGTCGTCCGCATCACCCTCTCAATCAATGCTATCGCATTGATCTGTCGGGTTTTACCGGCGGCGCTCAGTGTTCAGGCGCTGCCGGTATGATTTGCGGGTCCCGCTTTCGGGACCCGCAAAAGCCCCGACAAAGACCCGATCGCCGCTGTTGCCCTGAGGGCCGCCGCGAACGATATGAGTCAGCTGACCGGCCCTCCTCCCGGCGTCGCCCGGGGGAGGGTTTCCGGTTTTCCGGCTTCCGTCACTTGCGGGGGAGCGCCGCAGGCGCGGTATGCTGAAACCTCTCTACGACCGCATCCTGAAGCTCTCCGCCCGCAAGGACGCCGTGTGGTGGATGGCCGGCATCTCCTTCGCGGAAAGCTCCTTCTTTCCGCTGCCTCCCGACATCATGCTGGTGCCGATGTGCCTGGCGGAGCCGGCCCGGCTGTGGCGCTTCACCAACATCTGCGCGCTCGCCTCGCTGCTCGGCGGCCTGTTCGGCTACGCCGTCGGCTACTACCTGTTCGAAAGCGTCGGCCGCCTGATCATCGATGTCTACAACGCCCAGGAATCCTTCCAGCGCTTCCAGGACATGTTCGCCGAGTTCGGCCCCTGGTTCCTGATCCTGAAGGGCATCACGCCGATCCCCTACAAGCTCCTGACCATCACCGCGGGCTTCGCCCACCTCGACCTGACGGTGTTCATCCTGTGCTCGATCGTGGCCCGCTTCTCGCGCTTCTACATGATCGCCATCCTGCTGCACTTCTACGGCCCGCAGGTGCGCGACATCATCGAGAAGCGGCTGATGCTGGTGACCACCATCCTGCTGGTGGTGGTCATCGGCGGGCTGCTCAGCTTCAAGTTCGTGTGATGGCGGCGGCGGGGCGGCCGTGCCTCAGCGCGGCATCCCCTGATCCTGCGAGTCGCGCTCGGACGGTGGCAGGGCGTTGCGCTCGCGCCGGTCGCGCAGGACCATGTAGCCGATGGCCACGGCCATCGCCACGCCGGCCAGCAGCGGCAGCAGGATTTCCCCCAGGCTCACCGTCGGCATGGCCAGCATGCGAAGCACCAGCAGCAGCAGGCCGCCGACCAGAAGCGCCGTGAACACGGCGACCGAATTGCGCAGGCGAGGACGGGGTCCTCCGGTGTTGGGACTCATTTGGGTCATTCCCTTATCGCTGGCGTTCCCGGCATATTGAGCCCGACCCCGGGGGCGGTCCAGCGCGGACCGTCCGGCAAGGACGGGGCTTCAAAAGAACCAATGGGAGCCGTAGCCGAGATGTTCCGTCCGATCACCCTCCTGGGTCCGACTTTGGCCCTCGCCCTGGTCGCGCTGTCGGCCTGTGCGGACGCGCCGGCACGGCGCGCCGCCACCAGCCCGGCCCCGGCCGCCACCGCCACCGCTCCCGCCACCCCGCGCCCGGCCCCCGCCGACGACCAGTCGCTGCGTCTGGGCGGCGGCGACGACGGCTCCTGCCGCTCCCAGTGCGAGCGTTCCAACAACTCCTGCATGGATTCGGTCGCCGCCCGCGCCCAGAGCGGGGCCGAGCGGCCCGACCGGCTGGCCCCCTTCACGCCGACCGACAATTGCCAATATTCGCTGCGCCAGTGCTACCAGCGCTGCGGGGCGGTCCAGTGAC
>JAEZHQ010000442.1 GCA_023416455.1 Pseudomonadota bacterium
GCCGAGCGGTGCCGGCCGCGGCGCCGGCCCGTCGCTCTCGGCCAACAGGGCGGGCGGCGTCCCCCGGCGCGCCGCGGCGGCCACGGCGCGGCTCTCCTCGGGCAGGATCTGCACGCGCACCTTGGCGGTGCCGCTGCCCTCGAAGGCCAGGAGCTGGGCGCCGCGCCGCGACAGGTCGATGACGCGGCCGGGGGCGAAGGGGCCGCGGTCGTTGATGCGCACGACGATGGAACGGCCGTTCTCCAGGTTGGTGACGCGGACCAGCGACGGCATCGGCAGCGTCTTGTGCGCGCCGGTCAGCTCGTTCTCGTCGTAGACCTCGCCGTTGGCGGTCGCCTTCTCGTGGAAGCCCGGTCCGTACCAGGAGGCGATGCCCGTCTCGTCATAGCCGTGGTCCTCGGCCGGGTAATACCAGACGCCGTTGATCTGGTACGGCTTGCCGACCTTGTAGACACCGCCGCCGGGCAGGCCGGCGGACGGCGACGGCCCCTGGGCGCACGCCGCGAGCGACAGCGCCCCGACGAGCGCCACCGTCCCCTTCAGCCTCCGTGCACGCGCCATGGGACCACCCCGCAAGAATTGGCGGCGGCACTCTAGCGGAGTTGCCCCCTTGCGCCAATACGCCGGCACCGGGATCCCCCGGAAGTCGCAGGCGGCCGCTCAGGGGCCGGGGAACAGAGCCGAGGTCCGGTCCATCAGGCGGTAGGAGACGAGGCCGATCCATTCCCGCGTGGCCTCGTGCAGCAGGGACAGGGCCTTCTCGAACTCAAAGCGCAGGTAGGGGTGGCCGCCCCGCCGGGTCCGGTAGTCCACCGGGTAGGGGACCACCTCCCAGCCGACGCGCCGGAAGATTCCGACCGAGCGCGGCATGTGCAGGGCCGAGGTCACCAGCAGCCAGGTCTCGCCCGGCTGCGGCTCCACGAGGCGCCGGCTGAACAGCGCGTTCTCCCAGGTGTTGCGCGAGTCCGTCTCGAAGATCACGCAATCCGGGTCGATCCCGGCCTGGCGCAGGGCGCCGCGCATGGCCTTGTCCTCCTTGAAGGACTGCCCGAACAGCCGCCCCGACCCGCCCGTCGAGACGTGCCGGGCCTGCGGGTAACGCCGCACCAGCTCCGCGAAGGCCAGCACGCGCTCGGCGGCGTCGTTGAGCGACGGCTCGCCGCGGTCGGCGGCGAGAGGCGGGTTGACCGCCCCGCCCAGCACGATGATCCCGTCCACCCGCTCCGGCAGCGCCGGCCGTTCGAACCGCTCCTCCAGAGGCAGGGCCACCAGGGCGGCCAAAGGGGTGAAGGTGATGGCGAGAACCGCCAGGGTCGCCGCGGCGACCAGGATCCGACCGGCCGCCAGGCCCCGCCGGGTGAACAGCAGCCCGGTCCCGAGCGCGAGCAGCAGCACCAGCAGCGTGCCGGGCGCCATCAGCCCCCACAGCAGCTTCGACATGACGAAGGACAAGGCCGGCTCCTTCCTCCCCGCTTCCCCCGATCCTCAGAATAGGGAGGCGGTGCCCCCCTGCCCAGCGCACCGGCCGTGGCGCGGACGGGGCACGCCCGCTGCATTGCAACAAAAGCGCCGCGGAACCGTAACCGGGGCGTCGCGGCGCGCGCGCTAAGGTGCCGCCGCCGTGCGCCCGGGGGCGCCCGGCCTTGCACGATCCCGAAGAGGAGAGGGCGCCGACGCCGGCATGAGGGAGGCGTTCGACGCGCAGACCCGTGTGCCGACGCGGCAGTCGCCGCGGCGCTGGCGGCCTCCTTCCCCTCCCCCGCCCGATTCCCGCGTCCGACTCCCGTGCCGATGGAGGGCGTGCAAATAATTATTTGATAACGATTCTTATTTGCGATACCAAACTCTCCGCGAGCAATTCTCATTATCAATTCGCAGAGAGGCAGAGCATGCGTGACCGGACGGGGCACAGAATTCTTCTCCTGGCCGGGCTGTTGGCCCCCGCGCCGGCCATCGCGCAGACGGCTCCCCCGGTGCAGTTGCCCGCCGTGTCCGTGACCGGGGAACGGGAGACGGCGACCTCTCCGGTCGAGGGTTATGTGGCGAACCGGGCGGCCGCCGGCACCAAGACCGACACCCCCATCCTGGAGACGCCCCAGTCGATCTCGGTCATTCCCCGTGACCAGATGACCGATCTCGCGGTCCAGGGCCTCAACGAGGCGTTGCGCTACACCTCGGGCGTGGCGCCGGAGACCCGCGGCGCTGTGGCCACCCGCTACGACCAGCTGACGATCCGCGGATTCGACGCCGACTACTACTGGAACGGGCTGAAGCTTCAGCCGCTCTACTACACCATGCCGCAGATCGACCCCTTCCTGCTTGAGCGGGTGGAGGTCCTGAAGGGTCCGTCGTCGGTTCTCTATGGCCAGGCTCCCGCCGGCGGCATCATCAACCAGATCAGCAAGCGGCCCCTGGCCACGCCGCAGGGCGAGGTCGGCATCGAGTTCGGCACGCAGGCGCACCTGCGCGGGATGCTGGACGCCACCGGCCCGCTGGATGCGGAAGGCAAGTATCTCTACCGCTTCACCGCCACCGGCCTGACCGAGGACGGCCAGATCGACCGGACGGAGAACGAGCGCGTCGCGGTCGCGCCGAGCTTCACCTGGCGCCCCGACGCCGACACCACGCTCACCCTCCTCGGCTTCTACCAGCACGACCCGCGCGGCGCCTCCTACGGCGCCATCCCGGCCCAGGGAACGGTCCTCCCCAACCCGCTGGGCCGCATCCCCGTCGATTTCTACGACGGCGATCCCAATTTCGAGACCTTCGACCGCCGGCAGACGGCGCTGGGGTACGAGTTCCAGCGCCAGCTCGGCTCCGGCTGGGTCGCCCGGCTGAACGGCCGCTGGATGCGCGTGCGGACCGAGTATGACAGCGTCTACGGCAACGGGCTGGGCCCCGACAACCGCACACTGGCCCGCGGTCTCGCGACCTCGCGCGAGGCGCTGAGCACGCTCAACCTCGACAACCAGCTGGAGGGCCGATTCACGACCGGGCCGCTCGGCCACACGCTGCTGGCCGGCTTCGACTACCAGCGCATGGATGGGTATTACGCCGCCGGATTCGGCGTCGGCCCGTCGCTGGACGTCTTCGCCCCGGTGTACCGCCTGCCCATCACCGCCCCTCCCCGCTTCCGCACCGACGTGCGCGGCAACCAGTACGGCACCTATGTCCAGGACCAGCTTCGGCTGGGCGGATTCGTCCTGACGCTGGCCGGGCGCGGCGACTGGGTGGACAGCCGGACGAAGACGGCCTTCGGCGAGAGCGAAAGCTTCGACCGCGCCTTCACCGGGCGGGCGGGCCTGACCTACGTCTTCGACAACGGCCTCGCCCCCTACATCAGCTACGCGGAATCCTTCACGCCCCAGACCGGCACCGACTTCGCCGGCAATCCCTTCGACCCGGAGGAGGGCCGGCTCTACGAGGTCGGCGTGAAGTACCAGCCGACGTGGTTCTCCGGTCTCTTCACCGCGGCGCTGTTCGACCTGACCCGCAGCAACCTGCTGACCGCCGACCCGCTCCATCCCGGCCTGTCGGTGCAGAGCGGCGAGGCGCGGTCGCGCGGCCTGGAGCTGGAAGCCCGGGTCAACATCACCGACCATGTCGGCGCGGTCGCCAGCTACACCTACCTCGACGCCGAATACACCAAGGACAACGGCGGCCTGGAAGGCAAGCGGCTGGCCGCGGTGCCGCGCCACCAGGCGTCCCTGTGGGCCACCTACGAGTTGCCCGAGACCTCGGCGCTGAAGGGGCTGAGCGTGGGGGCCGGCGTGCGCTACAAGGGCAGCACCGACAACACCACCAACACCTTCAAGGTGCCCGCGGTGACGCTGTTCGACGCCTCGCTCAGCTACGAGCTGGAGGCGCTGTCGCCGGCGCTCAAGGGGGCGGAACTGGCGGTGGTCGGCAAGAACCTGTTCGACAAGGAGTATGTGGCCTCCTGCTACTGGGGTGACTGGTGCGCCTACGGCTACCAGCGCACCGTGGTCGGCAGCCTGCGCTACCGCTGGTAGGACCCCGGGAATGGACGGGCGGCCCGCCGGCCAACCGGACGAGGGGGCGCGACACGGCCGTTCCGTGCCGCGCCCTTGGCGCCTTCACTCAGCCGGAGAAAACGGATGACACCCTCAGCCTTGCGCGCGTGGCGCGCCGTGCACCGCTGGACCAGCCTGATCTGCACCGTCAACCTGCTGGTCCTTTGCGTGACCGGCCTGATCCTGGTGTTCCACCACGAGATCGAGGAACTGACCGGCGACCACCTGGACACCGCCATACCGGCGGGGGCCGAACGCCTGCCGGTGGAGGCCCTGACCGCCGTCGCCCAGCGCAGCGAACCGTCCCTGGTCCCCCGCTTCGTGTCCTTCTCCGCCGAGGATCCGGCGGAGAGCTTTGTCTTCCTTGCCCCGGCCAGCGAGCGGGAGTTCGAGAACGGCCGCTGGTTCGTCCTCAACGCCTTCACCGGCGCCGCCCAGGCGCTGAAGGAGCCGGAGAAGACCTTCACCGGCTTCATGCTGAAGCTGCACGTCGATCTGTTCGCCGGCTTCGCCGGTCAGATGTTCGTCGGCGTCATGGGACTCCTATTCGTGGTCAGCACGGTCAGTGGGCTGGTCGTCTACGGCCCCTTCATGAAGAAGCTGGCCTTCGGCGTCCTGCGCTTCGGCCGGCAGACCCGCATCGCCTCCATCGACCTGCACAACCTGTTCGGGGTGAGCACGCTGGTCTGGGCCTTCGTCGTCGGCCTGACCGGGGCCATCCTGTCCTTCTCGCCGCTGATCATCGGGGTGTGGCAGAACACTGAGCTGGCCCACCTGGCAAGCCGCCACCAGGCCACCCTCAGCGGCGCCCCGGTGTCGCCCGACGTGGCGCTGAGGGCGGGGGCGGCGGCCTTCCCCGACAAGGAGGTCGCCTTCGTCGCCTATCCCGGCAACATGTACACCACCGACCGCCATTACGGCGTCGTCCTGCGCGGCCACAGCGAGCTGACCCAGCGCCTGCTGAGCATCGCCCTGGTCGACGGCGAGACCGGTCGGGTGGTGGAGACCGCGGACATGCCCTGGTACATCTCGGTCCTGCTGTTTTCGGGACCGTTCCATTTCGGCGACTACGGAGGGTTGCCCCTCCAGATCATCTGGGCGCTGTTCACCATCGTTCTGGGCGTCGTGACGGTCAGCGGGCTGATCGTCTGGCTGAAACGGCCGCGCGGCCGGACCGCCGCGGCACCCGCCGCCGTCCCCGGCTCCACCCCGTCGGAGGGCCAGGCATGAGCGCGGTCTGGCGCATCCCCACCCTTCTCGGGACGGTGTCCCTGGTCGGGCTGGCCTCGGCGATCTTCGGGGACGGGCTGTGGGACTGGGTTTGCTGGGCCGGCCTCGGCATCCCGCTGGCGGTCTGCCTCGTCAAGCTGCGGCGGCAGTGGCCGGCGCCCCGGGTCTAGCGGCCGCGGCACCGGAACCGTGACGGGGGAGGAAGGGCAGCCGGCGCCCCTCCTCCCCCGTGTCCGGCGCGCCGCCGTCAGGCGGCCAGCATCTCCAGCGCCTTCTGGAGCTTGCCGCGGGCCTGCTCGGCGGTGGCCCGGCGGTCGCGCTGCTCCTCGATGACCTCTTCGGGGGCCTTGGCGACGAACTGCTCGTTGGACAGCTTGGCGTCGATCTTCCGGATCTCGCCGGACAGCTTGTCGATCTCCCGGGTCAGGCGCGCGCGCTCCTTCTCCAGGTCGACGATGCCCTCAAGCGGCAGGATCAGGGTGGCCTCGTCGAGCACCGACTGGACGGCGCCCTTCGGCACCGCGCCGGGCAGCGGCCCGGCGGCGGAAAGCCGGCCCATGCGCAGGATCAGGTCGCGGTGGGTGTCCAGCCGGGCCAGGGTGGCGGGGCCGGCGTCCTTCAGGTGCAGCGCGATCTGGGCGGACGGCGGGACGTTCATCTCCGAGCGCATGGAGCGGACGGCGGAGATCAGCCGCACCACCCACTCCATCTCGTCGCGGGCGGCCGGGTCGACCAGCCCGGACCCGTGCTCCGGCCACTGGGCGGAGATCAGCCGGCCGGCGCGGTCGGGCGACAGCTGCTCCCACAGCTCCTCGGTGATGTAGGGCATCAGCGGGTGCAGGACGTGCAGGATCTGGTCGAGCACCCAGGCCGTGGTGGCCCGGGTCTCCGCCTTGGCGGCCTCGTCCGTGCCGTTCAGGATCGGCTTGGTGAACTCCAGATACCAGTCGCAGAAGGTGCCCCAGGTGAACTGGTAGGCGGCGTTGGCCGCCTCGTTGAACTTGTAGGCGTCGATGGCCTCGGCGACCTTCACCGCCGCCTCGGCGACCGCGCCGACGATCCAGCGGTTGACCGTCTGGGTCAGCCCCTCGGGCGTGAAGCCGGGCACCGGGGCGACGCCGTTCATCTGGCTGTAGCGGGCGGCGTTCCACAGCTTGGTGGCGAAGTTGCGGTAACCCTCGACGCGGTTCACCGCCAGCTTGATGTCGCGGCCCTGGGCCGCCATGGCCGACAGGGTGAAGCGCAGGGCGTCGGTGCCGTAGGCGTCGATCAGCTCCAGCGGGTCGATGACGTTGCCCTTAGACTTCGACATCTTCTGGCCCTTCTCGTCGCGGACCAGGGCGTGGATGTAGATGGTGCGGAAGGGCACGTCCTTCATGAAGTGAAGGCCCATCATCATCATCCGGGCGACCCAGAAGAAGATGATGTCGAAGCCGGTGACCAGCACGTCGGTCGGGTAGTAGCGGTGCAGCTCCGGCGTCTCGTCCGGCCAGCCCAGGGTCGAGAAGGGCCACAGCGCCGACGAGAACCAGGTGTCCAGCACGTCGGGGTCGCGGGTCAGCGCCACCGGGTGGCCGTAATGGGCGCGGGCGGCGGCCTCGGCCGCCTCGGCCGTCTCCTCGACGAAGGCCCGGCCGTCCGGGCCGTACCAGGCGGGGATCTGGTGGCCCCACCAGATCTGGCGGCTGATGCACCAAGGCTGGATGTTGCGCATCCAGTCGAAATAGGTGTTCTCCCAGGACTTGGGCACGAAGACGGTCCGGCCGGTCTCCACCGCCTCGATGGCCGGCTTGGCGAGCGTCGCGGCGTCCACGTACCACTGGTCGGTCAGCCAGGGTTCGATGGCGACGCCGGACCGGTCGCCGTGCGGCACCATATGGGTGTGGGGCTCGATCCGCTCGACGAGGCCGAGGGCGTCGAGGTCGGCGACGATGCGCTTGCGCGCCTCGTAGCGGTCGAGGCCGCGATAGGCGTCCGGCACGTCGTCGCCGGTGATGCGGGCGTCGCGGTCCAGTATGTTGATGGCGGCGAGGCCGCAGCGCCGCCCGACCTCGAAATCGTTGAAGTCGTGGGCAGGGGTGATCTTCACGGCGCCGGAGCCGGTCTCCGGGTCGGCGTAGGAGTCGGCGACGATGGGGATGCGCCGGCCCACCAGAGGCAGCAGGACATGCTTGCCGACCAGATCCTTGTAGCGCTCGTCCTCCGGGTGGACGGCGACTCCGGTGTCGCCCAGCATGGTCTCGGGACGGGTGGTGGCGACGACGATGAAGCGGCCCTCCTCGCCCTCGATCGGGTAGCGGAAGTGCCAGAGGCTGCCCTTGATCTCCCGCTGCTCGACCTCAAGGTCGGAAATGGCGGTGTGCAGCTTGGGGTCCCAGTTGACCAGCCGCTTGTCCTTGTAGATCAGGCCCTGCCGGTGCAGCTCCACAAACACCTTGCGGACGGCGCGGCTCAGCCCCTCGTCCATGGTGAAGCGTTCCTTGGCCCAGTCCGGCGAGGCGCCGAGGCGGCGGAGCTGGCGGGTGATGGTGCCGCCCGACTCGGCCTTCCATTCCCACACCTTCTCGATGAAGGCGTCGCGGCCGAAATCGTGGCGCGTCTTGCCCTCGGCGGCGAGGTTGCGCTCCACCACCATCTGGGTGGCGATGCCCGCATGGTCGGTGCCCGGCTGCCACAGGGCGTCCCGGCCGCGCATCCGGTTGTAGCGGATCAGCACGTCCTGGATGGTGAAGGTCAGCGCGTGGCCCATGTGCAGGCTGCCGGTGACGTTCGGCGGCGGCATCATGATGGTGTAGGGCGTCGCGTTCGACCCGGTGTCGGCGGCGAAGGCCCCGGCCTCCTCCCACAGACGGTAGTGCTTCTCCTCGACCTCGGCGGGCCGGTAAGTCTTTTCCAACATCGCCAGGAACTTTCGCTTACGATCTCAACCGGACGGTGAGCAGGGTTTTGCGCCTCAGAACTTCTGGGAACGCCGGATCATGCGGTCGATCTCCTGCTGGACGAGCCGTTCGACGACCGTCGGGAGGTTCTCGTCCAGCCACTCCTTCAGCAACGGCTTCAACAGCTCGCGCACGACTTCTTCCACCGTGCGGATGCCTACCGGCATCGGGCCGATCGACAGGTCGTCGCCGAGCTGGCGGGCCAGGTGGGTGAAATGGTGCGACGCATCCTCCGCCACCCGGCGGGAGATCAGCCCGTCGTCCATCCCCGACGGGCGCGGACGCGGGCGCGGCGGCGGCGGCGGCGGGTCGTCCTCCTCGTCGAAGGCGTCGAAGCTGGGGAGCGGGCGGCGCGGTGCCGGCCGCGGCGGCGGCTCGGGCTCCGGCTCCGGGAAGGCGGGCTCCGGCTCGGCCAGCGGCTCCGGAAAGGCGGGCTCGTCGCGCCAGGGGTCCGGCTCCGGCTCCTCCTCGTCCTCCTCCATGCCCACGACCGAACCGTCGTCGCGGATCATCTGCGTCAGCTCAAGAACGTCGTCGTCCACCGGGGGTGGCGGCGGCGGTGGCGGCGGCGGCGGAGGCATGGCGGCGGCCGGCGCGGGTTCCGGCCCCTTCGCAGGTTCGCCATCCTCGGAGATGATACGCCGGATGGAGGCGAGGATTTCCTCCATCGACGGTTCTTGCTGGCCTTTATCGCTCATCGTGGCAAACCCGGGACGTCATCCTGGCCCGACCCTAGGGCAGGATTGGGCAAAAAGCCACAAGACAAAAATGGCCCGCCGAAGCGGGAAGATAAAAACGGCCCGCCGAAGCGGGCCGCGGCGTTCACTCCGGCACGCCGGTGCCGAACCATTTGCCACGCACCTGGCGGTAATGCGTTTCGTCGTCATAATATTGAACCGGCAGGGCAAGCTGCTGGGCGGTCAATTGACCGATGGCCCCGAGAACCGTGAAGGCGGCGACCATTTCGTTGCGTTGTGCGCGCACCAGATTCACGCGCGCGTTGAGAAGCTCCTGCTCCTGGTTCAGCACGTCGAGAACGGTGCGCGAGCCGACCTGCGCTTCCTGGCGGACACCTTCCAGCGCGATCTCGGCGGCCTTGATCTGCGCCTGGAAGGACTCGGTGCTGGCGCGGGCGGTCTGCAACGACTGCCAGGCGCTGATGGCGCCCTCGGTCGCCTGGCGGCGTGCGTCTTCGATTTGCAGGCGCGCCTGATTGGCGGAGTGCTTGGCCTCGCGGACCAGCGCCTCCGGCAGGCCGGCCTGATAGAGCGGGATGGTCACCTGCGCAACCACCTGCGCGCTGTCCGTCCGGTTCAGCTCGATGCCCGAGGTGCGGCCCGGGTCGTAGACCCGCTGGCCCTGGGCCGACAGGGTGGCCGTCGGCAGGAGGCGGCCATACTGCTGGTCGACCGCCTCGCGCTGCGCCGACTCGGTGTAGCTGGCGGCCAGCACCGACGGGTTGTTGGCGCGCGCCATCTCCACCACCTCGTCGAGCGTGGCCGGCAGCCTGAAGCGCGGCTTGGGCGCCTTCAGCGTCCCGGGCATGCTGCCGACGACCCGCTGGTAGGCGGCGCGCGAGGCTTCGAGCGTGCCCTCGGCGGAAATGCGCGCCGCGATGGACTGGGCGAGGCGCGACTCGGACTGGCTGACGTCGGTGCGGGTGTACTCGCCGACGCGGAAACGGTCGCGCGCCGCGTCGAGCTGGCGGCGCAGCACCTGAACGTTGTTGGCCTGGAGTTCCAGCACCGCCTGGTTCTGCACGACGTCCAGATAGGACTGGGCGGCGTTCAGCAGGGTCTGCTGCTCGCTGCTCAGCAGGGTGGCGCGTTGCGCCTCCACCAGCCGCTCGGCCCGGCGGACGGCGGGGGCCACGGTGGCGTCGTAAAGGGGTTGGGTGGCGGCGATGCCGACGCTCTTGGGGTTGGCCTCCGACCCGGTCGAGCCGCCTTCGAACGTGCTGTTGCCGGTGGCGCGGCTGATCCCCGCGGTCGCGCGGACGGTCGGGCGGTAACCGGAGAGCGCCTGGGGCACGCTCTCGTCGACCGCGCGCAGGCGGGCGCGCTGGGCGCCCAGCGCCGGGTTGTTGGCGTAGGCCTGGGCCAGCGCCTCTTCGAGGGTCTGCCCCCACGCGGTGCCGGCCGCACCTCCGACGACGACACCCAATGCGAGGGCTGTACCCAGGAGTCGGCGCGCGAAACAGCTTCGCACAGTCATGTTCAGTAGACCTTCATGTTCGGATCGATTCGGCGGGCCCACGCATCGACTCCGCCGTCCAGATTGACCGCGCGGTCGAATCCCTGCGCGCGCAGCCACAGGGTGACCTGCGCGCTGCGCCCGCCATGATGGCACACGACGACGATGTCGCGGTCTTTCGGCAACTCGCCCACCCGCCCCGGCAGCGTTCCCATGGGAATGAAGAGGCTGTCGGGGATGGCGCAGATGGCCACCTCCTGCGGTTCGCGGACGTCGAGCAGGAGAGGCGTGCCACCGGATCGGCGGAGCCCGTCCAATTCTTCAACCTGGATCGCGAACGGCGCCGGCATAGGCTTGGGAACCTCCGTTTGAGGGCGAGGCGTCCGGAGCCGGGCGCCTCGGGAAACGGTTTCAGGCGTCAGAAGACGAAGGCGGGCTTCGGCTCGAACCCGGGGAGCTGGCGGGGACGCGCCTCGAACAGGACGCGGCCGGACACCACCCCGCCGACCCGCTGGAACAGCTTCACCTCGCCCACCCCGCGCTCGCCGTGCACGGCCGCGACCAGGCGGCCTCCCTCGGCGAGCTGCGCGGTGATGTTCTCGGGCACCTCCGCGACCAGCCCCTCGACGACGATCACGTCGTAGGGCGCCTGGGCCGGGTAGCCTTCGGTCAGCGGCGCGGTGATGACGACCACGTTGTCGGCCCCGACCTCGGCCAGGGCCTCGCCGGCCCGCCGGGCCAGATCGGCGTCGGATTCGATGCCGACCACGGTCGCCGCGAGGCGGGCGAGCACGGCGGTCGAATAGCCGCTGCCGCTGCCGATGTCGAGCACCACGTCGCTTTCCTGCACGCCCGCTTCCTGGAGCATGCGGGCGAACACCATCGGCTCCATCAGGTAGCGCCCGTTGCCGATGGCGATGTCCTCGTCCACATAGGCGATGCCGCGCGCCGCCTTCGGAACGAACAGTTCGCGGGGAATGTCGAGCATGGCCTCGACGAGCCGATGGTCGGTGACCTTGTTCGGGCGGATCTGCCCCTCGACCATGTGGAAACGGGCGGCGGCGTAATCGGACATGGCGGTCGCTTATTGATTTGTTGTGACGGGCGCGGCGCCAAGCCGATCGCGGACGGCTTCGCTGCCTTAGTCGCGTATATATCTGCAAAGCGGCATGAACACAACGACACACCAGGGGGATGCGGGTGGTGTGACGATCCGCGCGACGAGCCGCTTGACCGGCCTGCCGGAGGGCATTATATGTGCGCCCCACGCTGCGGCGCTTCCGATGGAGGCGCCGAAATGCCCTAGGGATGGCGCGGTGGCAGAGTGGTGATGCAGCGGACTGCAAATCCGTGTACGTGGGTTCGATTCCCGCCCGTGCCTCCATCCTAGGAAAGCAAGCCAGACCGATAGGAACGATTTGGACCGGCCCCGCCCAGCGGGGCCTTTTCGGCGTTGTCCGCAGTCCGAGGCTCCGTCCGGCGCCCTCCTGATGCGGCCGGCGCGCCCGGCCGCCGGGCGACGGCCCCGCTCCTCTTCCCTTCCCGGCCGGACAGCATCCTCCCGGTCGCCCCCCGATCCCTGCCCCGGTTCCCACGCCGCGTCATGGGCGCCGAATCGGATTGCGGACCCGCGGAGCGTTGCGGACCCGCGGAGCGGCGGCCCCGCCCCGGCCGGTGGGCCGTCGGATTGCCCAGGCGTTCCAGCCACCTCCGCGGGCGGTTGGCCGCGCCGGGACGGCCGCGGCGCCGTTCGGCAACGGCACCCGGACGAAATCATGGACTTGCAGACGTTACTGTGAATACGGGCGATTTCATTCAAGACGCCAAGTCATGATCCGGCGTCTCGCAAGACATCTTTCAATAAACAGTTGATAGTTCTCGGTATTATTGCTAAAACTCTGCGCATCGCAGGTGAATTGCTCCAGGGAATCGCATCCGATGAACGCGGATTCGAAAGGGCGTCGCCTTGCCGATGGACAGCAACATCAAATTGATGCGCGCCGTGCGCGCAGGAGGATTTCAAAATGAAGCGTTGGAACATGGCCCTGCTGATCTTGGCCCCCGTCGCCGGCCTTTCGCTCGCCGCCGCAAGCGCCCACGCGGCGGTGTTTGTCTGTGCCGGTCCGGAAGACTGCGTGAACCGCGCCCCCATAACGCAGGCGCAGTACGACCGGAAATCCACCGACGGCGAGTCGACCTCGGTGCGGGAAACCCTGAGCAACTCGGCCAACCAGTCGATCAAGAACGGCTACGAGAGCATCGGCGGCACCGACCTCGCCATCACGAAGTTCTGGCACAAGGGAGGCACCCTGCCCTTCGACGACACCTACGAGCACGTCACGCTGGAGGTGTACAAGAACGGGGCCTACCAGAAGACCTGCCACGCCTACTCCTTCCGGACGAGCCTGGTCGGGCCGTACCAGGCCTCCTGCAACTAGGAGTCGGCGCGGGCCGGGTGCGGCGCCGACGCGCTCCCACGAATTTTTCCGGCCGTAGGGGCTTGGCATTCGCGAGCGTGTCGGCTATATAGCCGCCCACGCCGCGAGCGGCCCGCACTGATCCCGGTTAGCTCAGTCGGTAGAGCAGCGGACTGTTAATCCGCGTGTCGCTGGTTCGAGTCCAGCACCGGGAGCCAATTGAACGGGGCCGGACTTCCAAGCGAAGTCCGGCCCCGTTCCATTTCACGATACCACCTTAGGCATGGCCGAAAGACCGCGGCCGCCTTGCCCTCCGTCCGGCTGACTCCGGACCGGCAGCGAGGCCATAATCCTGCCCGCTGCCCATGGCGCCCGATGGAAGCGATCGAGCGCCATGGGCATGAGGTCCGGAGATCTCCGGTCTTTGGTCCTCTTGCGGCGGCTTTGTGGTGCTTTGAAGCGTTCTGGTGGCGTTCCTGCCGATGGAGGGGCTCCGTGGCACTTCACGACGAACCCATGCACGACGAGGAAGCGGACTGGGAAAGCGGCTGGATCGGGGCCGCCGTCATCTTTGCGCTGGCCACGCTGGCGGCGGTCGTCATCCTGGGGGGCGACTGGCAGCAGTCGCAAGGCCCGGACGAGTTCTCGCTGCCCGAAAGCAAGCGCACGATGCTGATGGCGCCCCTGCCACGCTGAGGCGGAGGGGCACCGGCCAGTCAGGTCTCAACGGGCCAGGTCTCGGCGGGCCAGGTCTCAGCCGGTCAGATCGTCGAAGACGGCGTGATCGCCGGAGGTGCCGGCCTCTTCGGCCATCTGCACGATGTTCCGTTTCCATTCCCCGCACCAGTCGGTGGTCAGGGTCACCGGGAATTTTCCGTCAGGGTCGCGCGGCGTCACCACCGGCGGGTAGCGGCGGCACACCCCCTTCGGTCCCCTCTGGCGGATACCCTGCCCTTCCCAGAAGCGGCAGGTGTAGCAGTTGTCGACTCGCTTCATCGCGGGAACGCCCTTCTCCAGTCGGCCACGGCGGCGAGCCGGGCGGCGCCATACTCGGACAACCGGCGCGCCGGCGTCGATGGGGAAATGCGACGCCGGCCCCGGTCCGTTTCCCGCGCTTCCGACGCCTATTCCCGCGGCGGCTTGCCCCGCTTCATGGTGTCCGCGCATTGGGCGTAGAAGGCCTTGATGTCGGCGTCCAGGTCGCGCCGCCGCCGCTCGCCCGGCGACCCGTCCGGCGCCTCGGCCAGGCGCTGGAACTCCGCCACCGCCTGCTCCAGTTCGCGTTCGTTGCTGATCGGCATTCCTTGTGCTCCGCGTCGCTGTCTTCCCCGGCAAACAGGAGAGGTGCCCCGCCGGTTTCCTCCCGGTCGCCACTTGATGGCGAAGGCGGGGTTCTCATTTCACTGGCGTGGACTCAAGCGAATCGGGCGGCCGGCCCGGACCAGCCCCGGCGAGGGAGGGACGCATGATGCGTGGAGGGCGCCTGATTTCCCGGACCGTGGCCATCCTGGCCGGCGTCCTCGTCGCCCTGGCGGCCGGCGCCGGCCCCGGCCGGGCCGACAGCCCCGACGCGGACCTGCTGTCGCGGGCGGTGGTCCGGATCAACGCCACGGCGCTTCCCGACACCCAGAGCGCGCGCTCGCTCGGCACCGAGCGCGAGGGGACCGGGGTGGTCATCGACAGCAGCGGGCTGATCCTGACGATCGGCTACACCATCCTGGAGGCGTTCGAGATCCAGGTCACCACCGGCGACGGGCACGGCTATCCCG
The DNA here is from genome assembly GCA_023416455.1 of Pseudomonadota bacterium. Taxonomy (GTDB): domain Bacteria; phylum Pseudomonadota; class Alphaproteobacteria; order Azospirillales; family Azospirillaceae; genus Azospirillum. Next base: position 14,583 of record JAEZHQ010000442.1, read on the forward strand.
CCGAGCTGGTGGCCTACGACCAGGCGAGCGGGTTCGGCCTGCTGCGCGCCGGCCTGGACTTCGACGCGCCGCCGGTGCGGCTCGGCGACTCCTCCCTGCTGAAGGACGGCGACCCGGCGCTGGTGCTGAGCCGGCACGGCGCCCAGGGCGTGCAGCCGGTGCTCGTGGTCAGCCGGCGCGAGTTCGCGGGCTACTGGGAGTATCTGCTGGAAGAGGCGATCTTCACCACCCCGCCGGTGCGGGCCTTCAACGGCGCCGCGCTCATCGACCGCAACGGCCATCTGGTGGGGATCGGCTCGCTGATCGTCGCCGACGCCCTGCCCGGCCGCGGCCTGCCCGGCAACATGTTCGTTCCGGTCGCCGCGCTCAAGCCGATCCTGGCCGACCTCCTCGCCTACGGCCGGCGCCAGGAGCCGGCGCGGCCGTGGCTCGGCGTCACGCTGCGCGAGGAGCAGGGCCGCCTCCTGGTGGAACGGGTCACGCCCCAGGGGCCAGCCGAGGGCGCCGGCCTGCGGCCGGGCGACCGGATCGTCGGCGTCGGCGGCCAGCGATTCAGCGGCCTTGCCGACTTTTACCGGAAGCTCTGGGGCCTGGGGGCGGCCGGGGTCGAGGTCCCGCTGGAACTCCTGCGCGGGGCGGAGGCGGTGCCGTTGACCGTCCCCTCGGGCGACCGCTACCGCATGCTGAAGCTGAACCCGACCTTCTGAGGCGCCGTCTCGCCGTCGGCCCGCGGATGCGCTACATGCTGGCCGGTGGCCCTTTGCGGCCCCGTTTCAGCCGAGGAGCCCCGCTGTGCCCATGGATCATCCCGACATCGAGGTCATCGAGAAGAAGACCGCTTACGACGGCTATCTGCGAGTCGACGTCTACCGCCTGCGCCACCGCAAGTTCGACGGCTCCTGGACCGACGTCCTGCCGCCGCGCGAGGTCTGCGTCCGCGGCCAGGCCGTCGGCGTTCTGCTCTACGACCCCGACCGCGACGCGGTCGTGCTGATCGAGCAGTTCCGGGTCGCGGCGGCGGCGGCGCAGGGGCCGGCCTGGCTGACCGAGATCGTCGCCGGACTCGTCGACGGCGACGAGCCCCCCGAAGAGGTGGCCCGGCGCGAGGCGTGGGAGGAGGCCCGCTGCACGGTGCAGCAGCTGGAAACCATCTGCACCTATTACCCGAGCCCGGGCGCCTACGACGAGCACGTCACCGTCTTCTGCGGACGGATCGACAGCGCCGGCATCGGCGGGACCGGCGGCCTCGCCGAGGAGCACGAGGACATCCGCGTCGGCGTCCTGTCCGCCGACGAGGCGTTGCGGCTTCTCGACGAGAACCGGCTGCACAACTCCATCGCCATCATCGCGCTGGGCTGGTTCGCCCGGAATCGCGAACGGCTGCGCGCCGCCTGGCGCCGGGCCTGAGGCGACTTTTCACCCATTATATTTGTTCAATGCTGGGTTCCACAGCGTCGTCTTGAATTCCCAGGACGGCCCCCCGATAGTGGGTCCGGCTTCCTTTTCGCTCAGGAGACATTCCTTGGACATCCGCAACGGCTTCATCGGCACCATCGGCAACACGCCGCTGATACGGCTGGAAGGCCCATCGAAGGCCACGGGCTGCACGATCCTGGGCAAGGCGGAGTTCCTCAATCCGGGCGGCTCGGTGAAGGACCGCGCCGCCATCGCCATCGTGCGCGACGCCGAGCGCCGCGGCCTGCTGCGCCCCGGCGGCACCATCGTCGAGGGCACGGCCGGCAACACCGGGATCGGGCTGGCCCTGGTCGGCAACGCGCTCGGCTACCGCACCGTGATCGTCATGCCGGAGACCCAGAGCCAGGAGAAGAAGGACATGCTGCGCCTGGTCGGCGCCGACCTCCGCCTGGTCCCGGCGGTGCCCTATTCCGATCCCGGCAACTACGTGCGCTATTCGGGCGCGCTGGCCGAGGAGCTGGCGCGCACCGAGCCGAACGGGGCGGTCTGGGCCAACCAGTTCGACAATGTGGCCAACCGCGAGGGGCACCGCCTCACCACCGGGCCGGAGATCTGGTTCCAGACGGAAGGGCGCATCGACGCCTTCACCTGCGCGGTCGGCACCGGCGGCACGCTGGCCGGCATCGGGCTGGCGCTGAAGGAGCGCGACCCCGGCATCCGCATCGTCCTGGCCGACCCGATGGGGGCCGCGCTCTACAGCCACTACACCCACGGCGTTCTGAAGGCCGAGGGCAGCTCGATCACCGAAGGAATCGGCCAGGGACGGATCACCGCCAACCTGGAGGGGGCGCCCATCGACCAGGCGCTTCAGATCCCCGACGAGGAGGCGCTCCCGGTCATCTTCGACCTGATCAAGACCCAGGGCCTCGTGCTCGGCGGGTCGTCGGGCATCAACGTTGCGGCGGCCATCCGCATCGCCCGCGAGATGGGGCCGGGCCACACCATCGTGACGATCCTGTGCGACGGCGGCCAGCGCTACCAGTCCAAGCTGTTCAACCCGGCCTTCCTGCGCGAGAAGAACCTGCCCGTTCCGGAGTGGCTGGAGGGCTGATTCGAGCGGAGGCTCCATGGACCTGCTCTTTCGCGAGGACTCCCACGCACGCACCTGCGCCGCCACCGTCGTCGCGGTGGACGGGCGGGGCGTCCTCCTCGACCGCACGGTGTTCTACCCCAACGGCGGCGGTCAGCCGGGCGACAGCGGGTGGCTCCGCTTCGCCGGCGGGGCGTTGCGCATCGTCGACACCGTGAAGGGCGACGGCCCCGACACGGTGGTGCACGTTCCGGAGGCCGGCGCCACGCCGCCGCCGGTCGGCACGCCGGTCGAGGCGGCCATCGACTGGGAGCGCCGGCACCGTCACATGCGGATGCACACGGCGCTGCATCTGGTCTGCGCGGCCTTGCCGGGTGCGGCCATCACCGGCGCCCAGGTGGGGGCGGAGCGCAGCCGCGTCGATTTCAACGTCCCAACGGAGGGTTTGGACAAGGAGGCCATCACCGCGGCGCTCGACCGCCTGATCGCCACCGACGCGCCGGTCACCGCGCGCTGGATCACCGACGAGGAGCTGGACGCCCGGCCCGACCTCGTCCGCACGCTGAGCGTGAAGCCGCCGCGGGGAAGCGGCCGCGTCCGGCTGATCGGGATCGCCGGCATCGATCTCCAGCCCTGCGGCGGGACGCACGTCGCCCGCCTGGGCGAGATCGGCGGCCTGGAGGTCGTGAAGATCGAGAACAAGGGCCGGCAGAACCGCCGCGTCGTCGTGGCGCTCCGCGACTGAGGGAGGGGTCCCGGCGGGGGCCGTCGGGCGCCGCCGGCGAAGCCTCGGAACGCCGCCGGTTGACTCCCGGCGGCCCATGGCTCAAGCCATGGGCATGGGGGTCGCACGGGCGGGCCGGTCGCGGCCCGTCCCTGGGACGCCCGGCCACCGCCCCGCCGCAAGGAAACCGTTTCATGACCGAACCCCTGCCCGGCCCCCTGGTCTCCACCGACTGGCTGTTCCGCAACCTGGAGGCACCGGACCTGCGCGTCCTCGACGCTTCCTGGTTCATGCCCGGCTCCGGCCGCGACCCGCGCGCCGAGTTCGAGCAGCTCCGCATCCCCGGCGCGGCGCACTTCGACATCGACGCGGTGGCCCGGCCGGACACCCAGCCCCTGCCCCACATGGTCCCGGACGAGGCGGCCTTCGCCGCCGCCGTCGGGGCTCTGGGCGTCGGGTCCGGCGACCGGGTGGTGGTCTATGACGGCGCCGGCATGGCCATGGCGGCGGCCCGCGTCTGGTGGATGTTCCGCCTGTTCGGCCACGACGCGGTCGCCGTGCTCGACGGCGGCCTGCCCACATGGCGCGCCGAGGGGCGGCCGACCGAATCCGGTCCCGCCCGACCCGAGCCGCGGACCTTCACCGCCCGCCTTCGCCCCGCCCTGCTGCGCCGGGTCGAGGAGGTGGCCGCCAACCTGGAGGGCCGAACCGACCAGATCGTCGACGCCCGTGCCGCCAACCGTTTCGAGGGCGCCGTGGCGGAGCCCTGGCCCGGCCGCCGCAGCGGCCGCATCCCGGGCAGCCTCAACCTGCCCCACACCGACCTGATCGACGCCGGCTCCAGGACCCTGCTGCCCCCCGCCGCCATCGCCGAGCGCGCCAGGGCGGCCGGCATCGACCTGGAGCGGCCCGTGGTCGCATCCTGCGGCAGCGGCGTGACCGCCTGCGTCATCGCCCTCGGCCTGGCCGTCGCCGGCAAGCCCGACGTGGCGGTCTATGACGGCTCCTGGGCGGAATGGGGCCTGCGCGCGGACCTGCCGCTGGAACGCGGGCCGGCGCGGTGACGGCGTCCCCGCCGCCGCTGGTGGTCCGGCCCTGCGCCGACGGCGACCGCGACGCCCTGGTGGCGCTGTGGGGCGCCTGCGGCCTGCTGGTCCCCTGGAACGACCCGCTGGCCGACATCGCGCTCGCCCGCTCCAAGCCGAACGCCGCCCTCCTCGTCGGCCTTGAGGCCGGCGAGGATCCGCCGGTGGCCTCGGTCATGGCCGGGCACGACGGCCACCGGGGATGGCTCTATTACCTGGCGGTCGATCCCGCCCGCCGGGGGCGCGGCCACGGGCGGACCATGGTGGCGGCGGCGGAAGCGTGGCTCGCCGGGGCCGGCATGCCCAAGGCGCAGCTCATGGTGCGCGAGACCAACCAGACGGCGATGGCCTTCTACGCAAGGCTGGGCTATGCCCCGTCGCCCGTAACGGTGATGCAGAAATGGCTCAAGACCGATTCACCCTGACCCCCGCGGCGATCGCCCCGCCGGCGCCGCCCGGCCGCCTGTCGGTCATCGTCACCTATCTGGAGATGACCGCGCCCCCGGCCCACGCCGCGCTGCCGCGTCCGGCCGGGGACGTCGCGCTGGTGCGCGCCAACCCGCCGACCGCCTCCTACTACCGCTACCTGTACGACACGGTCGGCGAGCCCTGGCTGTGGCACGAGCGCAGGCGCATGCCCCTGCCGGAGCTGGGCCGGATCGTCACCGACCCGCTGGTCGAGGTGTGGGTGCTCCACCTGTCCGGCACGCCGGCCGGCTTCGCCGAGATCGACCGCCGTGCCGGCGGCACCGACCTCGCCTATTTTGGGCTGATTCCCGACTTCATCGGCCTGAAGCTCGGCCCCTGGCTGCTGGACACGGCGGTGCGGCTGGCCTGGCAGGGCGGCGCGACCCGGCTGACCGTGAACACCTGCACCTTCGACCATCCCAAGGCGCTGCCGCTGTACCGGTCCATGGGCTTCACCCCGCTGCGCCACGTGGCGCGGGAGATCCCGGACCCGCGCGTCCAGGGCTGGCTTCCCCGCACGGCCGGGCCGCACATTCCCATCAGCGCGTGATCCGGCCGGCGGTCCGGAGCCCAACCGCCGCCGGCTTCAGGTGAGGATCTCCGCGAGGGCGGCGGCCAGCGCGCGGTTCTCCTCCTCCTGCCCGACGGTGATGCGCAGGCAGTCGGCCAGGCCGTAGTCGTGCACCGGCTTGACCAGAATGCTGCGGCGGGCGAGATGCCCCATCACCGCCGGCACGCCCAGCGACGGGTCGGCCGGGATGCGCGCCAGGATGAAGTTGCAGACGCTGGGATAGACACGGACGCCGAGCTGTTCAAGCTCGTGGCTCAGCCAGGGCAGCCATGCCGCGTTGTGGGCGCGGGTGGCCTCCTCGTGCGCGGTGTCGGCGAGGGCCGCCGTGGCTGCGGCCTGGGCGGCGATCCCGACGTTGAAGGGGCCGCGCACCTGGTTGATGGCGTCGATCACCGGCGCCGGCCCGTAGGCCCAGCCGACGCGCAGCCCGGCCAGCCCGTGCAGCTTGGAGAAGGTGCGGACCATCAGCACGTTGTCGCAGTTCTCGACGATCTCCGCGCCGTCGCTGTAGTTGTTGCGCCGGCAGTAGTCGGCGTAGGCGGCGTCGATCACCAGCAGCGTGTGGGCCGGAAGGCCGGCGCGCAGGCGCTGCACCGCGTCGACGGGGATGTAGGTGCCGGTTGGATTGTTCGGGTTGGCCAGGAAGCAGATCCGCGTCCTGCCGTTGGCCCGGTCGATCATCGCCTCCACGTCGACGACCATGTCGCGTTCGGCCGTCACCACCGGCGTCGCCCCGGCGGCGCGGATCGCCTTCAGAAATCCGCGGTAGCCGTGCTCGTGGCACAGGACCTCGTCTCCCGGCCCGGCGAAGGCCTGGGTGACGAGGTGGATCATCTCGTCCGACCCGGCCGAGGCGATGATGTGGCCGGGGGCGAGCGCGTAGCGGTCGGCGACGGCGTGGCGCAGCCCGTCCTGGGCCCAGTCCGGGTAGCGGTGGATCTGGGCCGCCGCCTGCCGGTAGGCGTTGAGCGCCTTCTGCCCCGGTCCCAGCGGGTTGACCGTCAGCGACAGATCGATCCAGGCGCCGCCCCCCGGCGGCGGGCGGACGGGCCGATAGGGCTTGATCTGGCTGACTCCGGGGCGAGGGCTCGGAAGCTCCATGAAGCGGTCTCCGTCCGGCGACGCATCAACGGCGTGAACGGTCGGCATTCAAACGCAATCCGGCGCATTCCACCAGTGCCCAATGCGGCATGCGCCGAATTGCCATGACGGATCAGTGGTTCAGGATCTGGCTGAGGAAGAGCCGGGTGCGGTCGGACCGCGGGTTGGTGAAGAATTCCTCCGGGGCGTTCTGCTCGACGATCTCGCCGCGGTCCATGAAGATCACCCGGTCGGCGACGCTCTTGGCGAAGCCCATCTCGTGGGTGACGCAGAGCATGGTCATGCCGTCCTCGGCCAGCCCGATCATGACGTCGAGCACCTCCTTGACCATCTCGGGGTCGAGCGCCGAGGTCGGCTCGTCGAACAGCATGATCTTGGGGCTCATGCACAGCGAGCGGGCGATGGCCACGCGCTGCTGCTGGCCGCCGGAGAGCTGGCCGGGGTACTTGTGCGCCTGTTCGGCGATCCGCACCCGCTGGAGGTAGGTCATGGCCAGCGCCTCGGCGTCGGCCTTCGGCTTCTTGCGCACCCAGATCGGGGCCAGCGTGCAGTTCTCCAGCACCGTCAGGTGCGGGAACAGGTTGAAGTGCTGGAACACCATGCCGACCTCGCGCCGGACCAGCTCGATGTTCTTGAGGTTGCCGGTCAGCTCGATGCCGTCGATGACGATGCGGCCCTTCTGGTGCTCCTCCAGGCGGTTCAGGCAGCGGATCAGCGTCGACTTGCCGGAACCGGAGGGGCCGCAGATGACGATGCGTTCGCCCCGCGAGACCGACAGGTTGATGTTCTTGAGGACGTGGAACTCGCCGTACCATTTGTGGACGCCGAGGCACTGGATGATCTCCCCGCCCTCGGGGAAGCTGCGCGCGTTGCTCACGGCTTCGGCCATGGTCCTTGGTTCCCTCCGGTTAGCGGCGGTGGCTGCGGTTCAGGTCGCGTTCCAGCTTCTGGCTGTACTTGGACATGAAGAAGCAGAACACCCAGTAGATCACGCCGATGAACAGGTACGCCTCGCGGTAGAAGCCCCGCCACGCCGGGTCGGTCAGCGCCGCCTTGGCCGTGCCGAGCAGGTCGTACAGGCCGATGATGATGACCAGCGAGGTGTCCTTGAAGAAGCTGATGAAGGTGTTCACCAGCGGCGGGATGGCGATGGCGAGGGCCTGCGGCAGGATGATCTTGCCCATCTTCTGCCAGTAGTTCAGGCCCATGGCGTCGGCGGCCTCGTACTGGCCCTTGGGAATGGCCTGGAGGCCGCCGCGGATGGCCTCCGCCATGTAGGCGGCGGCGAACATGATGAAGGCGATCTGGGCGCGCAGCAGCTTGTCGATGGACACGCCGGTCGGCAGGAACAGCGGGAACATCACCGAGGCCATGAACAGCAGGCTGATCAGCGGCACGCCGCGGATCAGCTCGATGTAGGTCACCGACAGGACGCGGATCGCCGGCATGTCGGAGCGGCGGCCGAGCGCCAGCAGGATCGAGGCCGGGAAGGCCACCGCCAGCCCGATCACCGACAGGATCAGCGTCAGCGGCAGGCCGCCCCAGTTGGTGTTCTCCACATAGTCCAGGCCGAACACCCCGCCCCACATGAGGATGGCGACGGCCGCCAGGCCGGCCGCCCAGACCAGCCCCAGCCACGGCTTCCAGAAGCGGCGGTCGCAGCTGGCCAGCAGGAGCGCGATTATGAGCGCGATGACCAGAAGCGGGCGCCACTGCTGGTCGTAGGGGAAGGTGCCGAACAGGATGAAGCGCAGCTTCTCGCTCACGAAGGCCCAGCAGGCCCCGCCGCCCTGCCGGCATTCCGGCGCGGAGGTGCCGAAGCCGTGGGCGCTGATGATGAGCCAGTCGAGCAGCGGCGGGATGGCGCGGACCAGCATGTAGGCGATCAGCACCGTCAGCAGCGCGTTGTACCAGTTGTTGAACAGGTTGTTGCGCAGCCAGGCGACGGGGCCCACCGTGCCGGACGGCGGGCGTTCGTCGGGGATGCTGCCGGTATGGACGTTCTCGGTCATGGCCGTCAGCGCTCCACCAGCGCGATGCGCTTGTTGTACCAGTTCATGAACAGCGAGATGCACAGGCTGATGCTGAGGTAGGTGCCCATGATCATCGCCACGCCTTCGATGGCCTGGCCGGTCTGGTTCAGCGTCGTGTTGGCGATCGACACCAGGTCTGGATAGCCGATGGCCAGCGCCAGGGAGCTGTTCTTGGTGAGGTTCAGGTACTGGCTGGTCAGCGGCGGCACGATCACCCGCAGCGCCTGCGGCAGGATCACCAGCCGCAGCGTCTCGGTCGCCGGCAGGCCGAGCGCGCGGGCGGCTTCGGTCTGGCCCCAGTTCACGGCGAGGATGCCGCTGCGCACCACCTCGGCGATGAAGGCCGCGGTGTAGACCACGAGGCCGGTGAGGATGGCGAAGAACTCCGGGGAAACCACCACCCCGCCGCGGAAGTTGAAGCCGACGAGATGCGGCACGTCGAGCGCGGTCGGTGCCCCGCCGGCCACCCAGGCGATCAGCGGCAGGCCGACCAGCAGGCCGAGCGTCGCCCACCCCGTGGGGAAGGGCTGGCCGGTGCGCGCCTGCCGAACCGTCGCCCAGCGCCGCAGGAAGATGACCGCGATCACCCCGATGGCGAGAGCGAAGCCCATCTGCCCCCACACCGGGTCGGCCGCCGGCACCGGAACGAACAGGCCGCGTTGCGACAGGTAGACGCCCGGGATCGGATTCAGCGCCTGGCGCACCGGCGGCATGCTCTCGGTCACCAGCGCGTACCAGAAGAAGAGTTGGAGGAGCGGCGGGACGTTGCGGACGATTTCCACATAGATCGAGGCCAGCTTGGCGATCAGCCAGTTGCTGGACAGCCGCGCGATGCCGACCACCGTGCCCAGCAGGGTGGCCAGGACGATGCCGATGACCGACACCTTCAGCGTGTTGAGGATGCCGACCAGGAAGGCGCGGCCGTAGCTGTTCTGCGGCGAATAGTCGATGAGGCTTTCGCCGATGCCGAAGGACGCCTCGCGCTCCAGGAATCCGAAGCCCGTGGCGATGGATCGCCGCGACAGGTTGTCGAGCGTGTTGGATATCAGATACCAGCCCACCGCGACGACGGCGCCGATCACCAGAACCTGGTAGACCACGGCGCGCACCGTCGGGTCGCTGAGGGAAAACGTTGCACCGCTCCGCGCGGCGCCGCGCCGGGTGTCCCGGGTCTCGCTGGCCACGGTCCTCTCCCTCGCCCGTCATCGGCCGCCGCGCGGGCGCCTGCCGGGCGTCCCGGCGGCGACACGATGAATCTTACATCTCCGGCGCGGCTTCCGGCAGGGGCGCTTTTCGCCATCGCCCTTTGTGCTGCCGCGCCCGCGACGGGGGGCGGGCGCGGCCGCCCGACCGGGCCGCCGCTCCCGCCGCTGCCTTGGCTCAGCGGATCGGCATCGCGTATTGCAGACCGCCGTTCGTCCACAGCGCGTTCAGGCCGCGCTCCAGCTTCAGCGGAGTGTTCACGCCGACGTTGCGCTCGAAGATCTCGCCGTAGTTGCCCATCGTCTTGATGACGTTGTAGGCCCACTTCTCGTCGAGGCCGAGCGCCTTGCCCATGCCCGGCGAGGTGCCCAGGAGACGCTGGATCTCAGGGTTCTTGCTGTTCACGTGCTCGTCGACGTTCTTGGAGGTGATGCCCGACTCCTCCGCCTGGACGGTGGCGGTGACCACCCACTTGACGATGTCGTACCACTGGTCGTCGCCGTGGCGCACGGCCGGGGCCAGCGGCTCCTTGGAAATGATCTCCGGCAGGATGACGTAGTCTTCCGGAACCGGCGCCACGCCGGCGCGGGTGCCGGCAAGGCCGGAGGCGTCGGTGGTCAGCACGT
>JAEZHQ010000476.1 GCA_023416455.1 Pseudomonadota bacterium
GGCCAGCACCGAGTCGTGCTCGACCGCCGACACGATCAGCCGCCGGCCGGGGAAGCCGCGCAGGGCCAGGTTGTTCGCCTCCGTCCCGCCGGCGGTGAACAGGACCTGGGCCGGCCGGGCGCCGGCCAGCGCCGCCACCCGGGCGCGCGCCTCCTCGACCACGCGGCGCACCGCGCGGCCGAACCCGTGGACGGACGAGGGGTTGCCGACAAGGTCCAGGGCCTGGACCATCGCCGCCTTGACCGCCGGCTTCAGCGGCGCCGATGCGTTGTGGTCGAGATAGACTGGGGTCACTCTGGAACGGTCGCCCTGCCCGGCCTCACTCCGCCGCGACGGCGGTGCTCTCTCCCGCCGCGTGCGCACCGCGCAGGCCGAGCAGGCCGCTGGTGCCGATGATGCGGCGCTCGACCACGTCGGCCACCGTCACCGAGCTGAGGTACATGTGGATCTGGTTGCTCAGCTCCTCCCACAGGTCGTGGGTCAGGCAGCGTGAGCGGTTGGTGCGGCAGCCCTGGGGCGTGCCGTTGGCGCAGCGCGTGGTGCGGATCGGCTCGTCCACCGCCAGGATGATGTCGGAGACGCGCGTGGCCGCCGCCGGATGGGCCAGCAGATAGCCGCCGCCGGGGCCGCGCACGCTCTTCACCAGACCGCCCTTGCGCAGCTTGGCGAACAGCTGTTCCAGGTAGGACAGCGAGATCTCCTGGCGCTCGGCGATGTCGGCAAGGGCAACGGGGCTTCCCTGGCTGGTGGCGGCAAGATCCACCATGGCCATGACGGCATAGCGTCCCTTGGTGCTCAGTCTCATTCCCTTCCCTCCTCACCCTTCCTGCCCCGCAGGCCCGGCTCTCTTGGCCATGGCCGCCGGCCTCGCGCGTGGTTCATCGACATGGATCCATCGGGCCACCGGCCCCGACCGGCTCCCGCACGGGCGGTTCGCGGGCCGGCGGACCGGAACGCCACGCCTCCCGCTCGCCCTCCAGCTCCTCGACCCGGCGGCTGAGGGTGGACACCTGGTCCAATAGGCCGCTGAGCGCGCGCGCCACCGGATCGGGGATGTCGCCGCAGGGCGTGCCGTAGGGCAGGAACCTCTGCGTCTCGGTCCGGTCGCGCGGGGTCACCGCCTTGGCCGGGATGCCGACCACGGCGACACCCGGCGCCACGTCCGCGACGACGACGGCGTTGGCGCCGATCCGCGAGCCCGCGCCGACGGTGATGGCGCCCAGCACCTTGGCCCCGGCGCCGACGATGACGCCGTTCCCCAGCGTCGGGTGGCGCTTGCCCGGGTTCAGCGACGTCCCGCCCAGCGTGACCCCGTGGTAGAGCATGACGTCGTCGCCGATCTCGGCCGTCTCGCCGATGACGACGCCCATGCCGTGGTCGATGAAGAAACGCCGCCCGATGGTGGCGCCGGGATGGATTTCGATCCCGGTCAGCGCGCGCGAGATCTGCGACACCGCCCGGGCCGCCAGCCGCCAGCCGCGCTGCCAGCCGTAATGGGCGATCCGGTGAAGCAGCAGGGCGTGCAGCCCGGGATAGCAGAGGGCAACCTCCGCCCGCGAGCGCGCGGCCGGGTCGCGCGCCATGATCCCGTCGATCTCTTCGCGAAGATGCTTGAACACCAGAACACCCGCCGTGATATAGTCCGCCCTCTTGCCGCGAGAGAGCATCTTTCGCAAGAAACTTCCACCCGCGCCTCGCCGGTCGCACGGGTTGCCCTGAAGGACGTATCGACGCATATATGATGACCAAGCAAAACGGTCAAGAATTGTGTGCGAAAATTCCATGCGTTGCCATGGCCAACCACGTGCGCTTGCCGGATCATCCGGGTTCCGGCCCTCCGGTGGTCCGGATCAACCCTTGTTCGCGTCAGGATCGTCCCTCCCATGCCTGAAGTGACCATCAACGGCCCGGCCGGACGGTTGGAAGGCCGCTACACCCACGGCACGGCGCCCAACGCGCCGGTGGCGCTGCTTCTGCACCCGCACCCGCACCACAACGGGACGATGAACAACAAGGTGGTCTTCACCCTGTTCCAGGCCTTCACCAAGCGCGGCTATTCGGCGTTGCGCTTCAACTTCCGCGGCGTCGGCCGCAGCCAGGGCAGCTACGACAAGGGCGAGGGCGAGCTGGCCGACGCGGCGGCGGCGCTGGACTGGCTCCAGACCTACAACCCCAACGCCCCGCTGTGCTGGATCGCCGGCGTGTCGTTCGGCGCCTGGATCGGCATGCAGCTGCTGATGCGCCGGCCGGAGATCGACGGCTTCGTCTCCGTCTCGCCGCCGGCCAACCAGTTCGACTTCTCCTTCCTGGCCCCCTGCCCCTCCTCCGGCCTGATCATCCATGGCGAGCGCGACGAGCTGGTGCCCCAGGCCGCGGTGACCAAGCTGGTCAACAAGCTGTCGCACCAGAAGGACATCCGCATCGACCACCGGGTGGTGCCGGACGCCGGCCATTTCTTCGCCAACCGCTCCGAGGAGCTGGCCGCGCAGGTGGACGACTATCTCGACCGCGCGCTCGGCAACCCGATCGCGGCCATCGCCGGGTAGGCCCGCCCGCCCGCGGGGACGGGCGGGGCGGCGGTCAGGCCGCCATTCGGCAGATGGCGGCGGTCAGGCCGCCATTCGGCAGAGGGCGGCGGTCAGGCCGCCGCGTGGAAGCGCCCGCCGGTCAGCGGCACCGGCACCCCGGTGGTGGCCGGGAGGCTGAGCGGCAGCCCGCGGCGGCTGCGCACCGCCAAGTAGGCGAAGGCCTGCGC
>JAEZHQ010000168.1 GCA_023416455.1 Pseudomonadota bacterium
GGCGTCCAGGCGGCCGGCGGCGAGGTCGAGCGCCGCCTCGTCGAGCGTCCGGTAGGCGCGCAGCGCGACACCGGGAAACCACGCCTCCATCAGCCGCTCCTGGATGGTGCTGACCTGCACGCCGACCGTCCGGCCGGCCAGCGCCCCGGCCAGCCGGCCGGCCGCCACCCGGTCCGCCACCTGATCGGTCGACAGATCGATCCGTTCGGCACCGGCCGGCAGGCCGGCCAGCGGCGCCCCCGCCCGGGTGGCGAAGACCGATGGGTCGGACGCGTAGGGGATGGAGAAGTCGATGGCCCGAAGCCGCTCGTCGGTGACCACCATGCCGGCCAGAAGGGCGTCGTAGCGCCCCTGCTGGAGGGCCGGGATCATGCCGTCCCAGTCCTGGGCGACCAGCTCGCAGTCGGCCTGCATCCGCCGGCACAGCTCGCCGGCAAGCTCGACCTCGAACCCGGCCAGCGCCCCGGACGGATCGGTGAAGTTCCAGGGCGGGAAGGCACCCTCGGTCGCGATGCGCAGCCGGTCCCCGGCCATGGCCCCGCCAGCCGACAGGGCAAGAAACAGAAGCAGGGCCACCCCCCTGCCCACCGACCGTCCGGCCGTCGCCATGCCGCTCCTCTCCCTGCCGCCTTGCGCGCCGGCGCCCACGCGCCGGTCCGGCCGACTGTAGGGCGGCCGGGGCCGCGGGGGCAGGACATTCGAAGGCAGGGGCACCCCCGACGTCAATGGCCCGTCTTGCCGTGGGGGGCGGCAACCGGCTTGGATTCCGGCGACCCGCGCTCGCGCAGGTAGATTCCCAGAACCACCAGAACGCCCATGGACAGGAACTCGCTCTGCCAGTTCTGGAAGCTCTCGTACCAGAATTCCGGCTCGGCCAGGGCTTCGGCCATGGTCGTCGCGGGGCGCCCGTGCCACGACGCCTCCTCGTTCATGCGCCGCACGCTGCCGGCCAGATGCAGCCAGAAGGACAGGACGAAGAGGAACAGCAGGGCGATGCTGAGCGAATGCGAATAGAGCCGCAGCAGCAGTCCGCCGCGGTGCACCGGCCAAGGCGCCTCGGGATCGGCGCGCCGCTTCTGCGGTGCCTCGTCCTCCGGATTGGCCTCCCCCGGCTTCTTCGACTCCGCGGCGCCCTTCTGGACCAGCACGGCGGTCAGCAGCACATAGACCGACATCTGGAGGAACTCGCTCTCCCAGTTCTCGAAGGTGGCCGACAGGAAATGGCCGGTGGTCAGATAATGGCCGAACCCGACCGGCGGCTGTCCGTGGATGCGGAGATCCTCGTCGAGCGCCCGCCACCCGGCCACCGCCTGCCCGGCGATCGCGACGAGAAACAGGCCGAACAGGGCGATCGACAGCCCGTTGTTGCGGAGAATCCGGCGCATCCCTGCCCATCCTCGCGTGCCGTGTGCCTCTGCCGGAACAACAGCGGACCTCCGCGTTCCGTGTCGCGGCCGGGGAATGCCGGCCGGGTGGAACGGTTCCGGCGGAACAAAGGCCGGGCGGCGGCGGTTGACCGGCCATGCCAAGCCCGACGCCGCCGGACACTCCACCCACCGAAGCCACGGCGCGGCTGCCATGGGTGGGTGGGCTGCTGGGATTCGCCCTCGGTGGCTTCTTCGACGGGATCCTGCTGCATCAGGTGCTGCAATGGCACCATCTGCTGTCCGGACTGGAAGGATCCGCCTTCCGCGACATCCGCGTCCAGATCCTCGCGGACGGCCTGTTCCATCTGCTCATGTACGCCGTCGCGGTGGCCGGCCTGTGGCGGCTCTGGCGCGCGCGCCGCGCCTTCGCCCTGCCGGGCGCCGACCGCCGGCTGCTCGCCGGCGTCCTGATCGGCTTCGGCGTCTGGCACATGCTGGACGGCGCGCTCTCCCACTGGATCCTCGGCATCCATCGCATCCGCATGGATGTGGAGGAGCCGCTGTACTGGGACCTTCTCTGGTTCTTTGCCTTCGGCGTCCTCTTCGTCGCCGCAGGATGGCGGCTGGGGCGCGGGGGAGGAAGCGGGCATGGCGCCCCTCGGCGGCGGGCCGCCGCCCCGGCCGCCCTGGCCTTCGCGGTCCTGGCCGCCGGTGCCGCGGCGGCGCTGCCGCCCCCGGGGGTCACCACCGTCCTGGCGCTGTTCGGCTCCGGACCTGTCCCGCCCGGGCTTGCCGCGGCCCTGCGGGCGGTCGACGGCCGGCCGGTCTGGAGCGACCCCTCCGGCCGGCTGTGGGCGATCGACCTGGGGGCGGAGGGGAGTGCGCTGCCGCTCTACCGCCACGGTGCCCTGCTGGTGAGCCGGACGATCCTGCCGGCCGGCTGCCTGAACTGGATGCGGATACCGGACCGGGCGCGGCCGTCGTCCTGAGCCGGCGTTGCGCCCCGCCGTCCCGGGGGCCGCGCCGGGGGCGCCGCTTCGGCCGGTGCGACGGTGCGCAGGATTCCGATTCGAACGGATCAGGCGCCTTGCAGAGCCTCGCTGCCCATCATCGCCTTGGTCTCCAGGAACTCCTCGAATCCGGCGGCCCCCCACTCGCGCCCCAGCCCCGACTGTTTGTAGCCGCCGAACGGGGCCATGAGATCCACGCCGGCCCCATTCAGGTGGACCATGCCCGTGCGCAGGCGGCGGGCGACCGCGCGGGCCTCCTCCAGCGTGCCGGCGGTGACGTAGCCGGACAGGCCGTAGACGCTGTCGTTGGCGCTGCGCACCGCGTCGTCGATGTCCGTGCAGGGGCGGATCACCAGAACGGGGCCGAAGATCTCCTCCCGCGCGACGGCCATGCCATCAGTCACGCGGCTGAGCACCGTGGGCCGGACGAAGAAGCCGCGGTCCAGCCCCTCGGGTCTTGCCGGGCCGCCGCACACCAGCCTGGCCCCTTCCGCCAGGCCGCGTTCGATCATCTGCACCACCCGCTCGTACTGCCGGCGGTTGGCGACGGGGCCGATGGTGGTCTCGGGCCGGCGCGGGTCGCCCACCACCATGCGCGCGCAGACGGCGGCGGCGACGGCCTCCGCCTCCTCCAGCCGGGACGCGGGCACCAGCAGGCGGGAGGGGGCGTTGCAGCTCTGGCCGGTGTTCGCCATCATCGTGCGCACGGCGTGGACCACCGCCGGGGCCAGGTCGGCGCTCTCACAGATGATGTTGGCCGATTTGCCGCCCAGCTCCAGCGACACCCGCTTGATGCCGTCCGCCGCCGCGTGGGCGACGGCGGCCCCGGCGGCGGTGGAGCCGGTCAGCGACACCATGTCCACCCGCGGGTCCGACGCCAGCAGGGGACCGGCGGTGCTGCCCTTGGCGTGGATCATGTTGAACACGCCCGCCGGCACGCCGGCCTCGTGCAGGATCTCCGCCAGGATGCGGGCGGAATAGGGGGCGAACTCGCTGGGCTTCAACACGGTGGTGCAACCGGTGGCCAGCGCCGGCGCCACCTTGCACGCCACCTGGTTCATCGGCCAGTTCCACGGCGTGATGAGGGCGCACACGCCGATGGGCTCCCGCAGGATGCGGGTCGTCCCCTGCACCCGCTCGAAGGGGAAGCCGCGGGCCACCGCCAGCGCCGCCTGGAAATGCCCGAGCCCCATGCGGGCCTGGGCCGGCTTCGACAGCACCGCCAGGGGAGCGCCCATCTCCGCGGTGATGGCGTCGGCCACGTCGTCCAGGCGCCGCTCATAGACGGCGCAGACCGCGGCCAGCAGATCCAGCCGGTTGGCCAGCGGGGTCTGCCCATAGCTCTGGAACGCACGGTGGGCGGCGTCGATGGCGCGCAGCGCGTCCGCCTCCCCGCCCACCGCGACGGTGCCCGAGACCTCCTCGGTGGCGGGGTCGATCACCTCCTGAACGCGCGCTCCCGCCAGCGGGGCGCGCCACGCGCCGTCCACGTAATGGTCGAGACATTCCCTCACGGCTTCCTCTCCATGGCTCTTGTCGCCTGCTCTTGCGGCCGGCCGGCGCATGGATGCTTCCATGACCGGCCGTATGATCCTCCCGCCCATTGCCGGGCAATGGGCCGGCGGGTTCGGACCGGGGGCGCGCGACGGGCGTCGTCACGCGCCGCCGGCATCACATGCCCGGGTAGCCGGGACCGCCGCCGCCCTCGGGCACGGTCCAGACGATGTTCTGCGTCGGGTCCTTGATGTCGCAGGTCTTGCAGTGCAGGCAGTTCTGCGCGTTGATCTGAAGCCTCGGCGCGTCGGCATCGCCCACGGTCTCGTACACCCCGGCCGGGCAATAGCGGGTCTCCGGTGCGGCGAAGACCCGCAGGTTCACGCGGATGGCCGCGGCCTCGTCGCTCAGGCGCAGGTGGACCGGCTGGTTCTCCTCGTGGTTGGTGTTGGACAGATAGACCGACGACAGCCGGTCGAAGCTCACCACCCCGTCGGGCCGGGGGTAGGCGATGGGCCGGCTGGCGGCCGCGGGCCGGAGCGCCTTGTGGTCCTCGTGGTGCGCCAGCGTCCAGGGGGAGCGGCCCCGGGTGACGTAGGTCTCGAAGGCGGCGTTGGCGATGCCGCCCCACAGGCCCCAGCGGAAGCCGGGGCGGATGTTGCGCACCCGGCGCAGCTCGTCCCACAGCCAGGACGCCTTCAGCGCCTCGGGGTAGGCGTCGGCCACCTCCCCGCCCCCACCCCCGCCCCCGCCCCCGCCGTCCAGCAGGGCGGCCACGGCGTCCGCGGCCAGCATGCCGGATTTCATCGCGGTGTGGGTTCCCTTGATCTTGGGCACGTTGAGGAAGCCGGCGGTGTCGCCCACCAGCACGCCGCCGGGGAAGGCCAGGGCCGGCACCGACTGGAACCCGCCCTCCGACAGGGCGCGCGCGCCGTAGGACACGCGCCGCCCGCCCTCGAACACCGGGCGGATGGCCGGGTGGGACTTGAAGCGCTGGAACTCCTCGAACGGGCTGAGGTAGGGATTCTCATAGTCCAGACCGACCACGAAGCCCACCGACACCATGTTGCCGTCGAGATGGTAGAGGAAGGAACCGCCGTAGGTCCTGGAATCCAGCGGCCAGCCCACGGTGTGGGTGATGGAGCCGGGACGCGCCTTGGCCGGGTCGATCTCCCACAGCTCCTTGATGCCGATGCCGTAGGTCTGCGGCTCCACGCCGTCGCGCAGGCCGAAGCGGTCCATCAGCCCGCGGGTCAGCGATCCGCGGCAGCCCTCGGCGAAGACGGTCTGGCGGGCGTGCAGCTCCACGCCGGGGGTGTGATTGCCGGTGGGGCCGCCGTCCCGGCCGATGCCCATGTCGCCGGTGGCGACGCCCTTCACGGCACCCGCCTCGTCGTACAGCACCTCGGCTCCGGCGAAGCCGGCGAAGATCTCCACGCCCAGCGCTTCGGCCTGCGCGCCCAGCCAGCGGCACAGGGTGCCCAGCGAGACGATGCGGTTGCCGGCGTTGTGCATCTGCGGCGGCGTGGGCAGGCGCCAGCCGCCGCGTTCGGTCAGGAAAAGGAAGCGGTCCTCCCGCGCCGGGGTGCCCGGCGGCGCGTCCCGGTCGCGCCAGTCGGGGATCAGCTCGTCCAGCGCGCGGGTTTCGATCACGGCCCCCGACAGGATGTGGGCGCCGATCTCCGCCCCCTTTTCGATGAGGCAGACCGACAGGCCGGGGGAACGCTGTTTCAGGCGAATGGCGGCGGCCAGGCCCGAAGGGCCGCCGCCGACGATCACCGCGTCGAATTCCAGCGCTTCACGCTCAGCCATGGGCGGCCTCTCTTGCAAAAGGGAAAAGGGGAAAAATGCGGGCCGGACGCCGGGAGATCCGCCGCCCGGCCCGCCAGGGGCCACACCCACGGGAGAACGGTGCGTGGCAGGACGTGCGGCTAGAGTGCCTGTTCCAGTTCGGGAAGCGCCGTGAAGAGGTCGGCGACGAGGCCGTAGTCGGCGACCTGGAAGATGGGCGCCTCCTCGTCCTTGTTGATGGCGACGATGACCTTTGAGTCCTTCATGCCGGCGAGATGCTGGATGGCGCCGCTGATGCCGACCGCGATGTAGAGGTCGGGGGCGACGATCTTGCCGGTCTGGCCGACCTGATGGTCGTTGGGCGCGAAGCCGGCGTCCACCGCGGCGCGGGACGCCCCCACCGCCGCCCCCAGCTTGTCGGCCACCGCCTCAAGCAGTTTGAAATTGTCGCCCGACTGCATGCCGCGCCCGCCGGAAATCACCACCCGCGCCGCGGTCAGCTCGGGCCGTTCCGACACCGACAGTTGCGCCGACACGAAGCGGGACAGGCCGGGGCCGGGCACGGCGGGAACGGCCTCCACCGGAGCCTCTGCGCCCTCCCCCGCCGGGTCGAAGGCGGTGGCGCGCACGGTCACCACCTTCACCGGGTCCGACGACCGCACGGTGGCGATGGCGTTGCCGGCGTAGATCGGGCGCTCGAAGGTGTCGGGGCCGAGCACGGCGGTCACGTCCGACAGCTGCGCCACGTCCAGCAGCGCCGCCACCCGCGGCAGCACGTTCTTGCCGGTGGAGGTGGCGGCGGCCAGGATGTGGCCGTAGCCCGGCGCGAGCGCCGCCAGCAGGGCCGCCAGCGGTTCGGCCAGCGGGTGGGCGTGGGCGGGATCGTCGGCCAGCAGCACGCGGGCCACGCCGGCGATCCGCGCCGCCTGGGCGGCGGCGGGGGCGGCGCCGTGCCCGGCCACCAGCACATGGACGGCGGCCCCGGTGGCGGCGGCGGCGGTGACCAGCCTGGCGGTCACCGGGTTCAAGGCGGAGTTGTCGTGTTCGGCCAGGATGAGGGCTTGCATCACCGAATGCCTTCCTGATGGTCCATGACGGGGGGCGGGGACGGAAAGGGAAGGAAGGTCAGGCGGTCCAGCCGTTCCTCCCCCTCCAGCACCGGGCGGAACGCGGGGCTGGCGATCACGCGGGCGGCCTCGCCGGCGCTCAGGCCACCCAGGCCGTGGGTGCGGGCCAGTTCGGCCAGCATGCGGAACGCCACGTCGCGCAGGTGCCGGGGCAGCCCGGCGAATTCCGCGGACGGGCCGCCGTCGTCCGGCCCGGGCTGGGATGGGTCTGCCATGGCGGCGGTCTTACCGTGCCGGTCCGGCGGGTCAGAGGACCCGCGCTTCCGTCTTCAGCCGCTCCACCAGGGCGGCCACGTCGGGAACGCGCACGCCGGCTTTGCGCGACGGCGGCTCCGTCACCTTCAGCGTCGTCAGCCGGGGGGCCAGATCCACGCCCAGGCTGTCCGGGGAGAGCGTTTCCAGCGGCTTCTTCTTCGCCTTCATGATGTTGGGCAGGCTGGCGTAGCGCGGCTCGTTGAGGCGCAGATCGGCGGTCACCACCGCGGGCAGGGAGAGGCTGAGCGTTTCCAGCCCGCCGTCGATCTCGCGGGTGACGGTGAGCGCGCCGCCGTCCACCGCCAGCCTGGACGCGAAGGTGCCCTGGGGCCAGCCCAGCAGGGCGGCCAGCATCTGGCCGGTCTGGTTGCAGTCGTCGTCGATGGCCTGCTTGCCCAGGATCACCAGGCCGGGGCCTTCCTTCTCCACCAGGGCCTTCAGCGCCTTGGCGACGGCCAGCGGCTCAAGCCCGCCGTCCGCCGCCACCAGGATGGCGCGGTCGGCCCCCATGGCCAGGGCGGTCCGCAGGGTCTCCTGCGCCGCCGCCGGGCCGACGGACACGGCGACCACCTCGGCGGCGGTGCCGGATTCCTTCATCCGCACCGCCTCCTCCACGGCGATCTCGTCGAAGGGGTTCATGGAGAACTTGACGCCGGCCGTCTCCACACCCGACCCGTCGCTCTTCACGCGGATCTTGACGTTGTGGTCGACGACCCGCTTCACGGGCACGAGAACCTTCATGGTGACGGTCTCCTGAAACGGCGGTTCAGCCGGGGATGCGTTCGATGACGGCGGCGATGCCCTGGCCCACGCCGATGCACATGCCGGCCAGCGCGTAGCGCCCGCCCGTGCGTTCCAGCTGGCGCAGCGCCGTCAGGGCCAGGCGGACCCCGCTCGCCCCAAGCGGATGGCCGACGGCGATGGCGCCGCCGTTGGGGTTGAGGCGTTCGTCGCCGAACGGGATGTCCAGCAGCTTGCAGCAGCCGAGAACCTGGGTGGCGAACGCCTCGTTGATCTCGATGACGTCCATGTCCTTCAGCGACAGGCCGGCGCGCTCCAGCGCCTTGCGGGCGGCGGGCACGGGGCCGAGGCCCATCACCCGCGGCTCCACCCCCGCCACCGCACCGGACAGGATGCGCCCGCGCGGCGCCAGCCCGGCACGCTCCCCCGCCGCCCGGCTGCCCACCAGCAGGACGCCCGCCCCGTCGTTGATTCCCGAGGCGTTGCCGGCGGTCACCACCCCGCCCGGAGCCAGCGGCTTCAGCGCGGCCAGGGACGCGGCGGTGGTGTCGGGGCGGGGATGCTCGTCGCCGGTCACCGTCTGGGGCGCGCCCCTGGCCGGCACCTCCACCGGAACGATCTCCCCGTCGAAGAAGCCGGCGGCCCTGGCGGCGGCGTGCTTCGCCTGGGACGCGGCGGCGAAGGCGTCGCTGTCCTTCCGCCCGATGCCCAGCTCCCGGCCCACGGTGTCCGCCGTCTGGGGCATGGTGTCGGCGCCGAAGGTCCTCTCGATCCACGGGTTCGGAAAGCGGGCGCCGATGGTGGAGTCGAACATCACCGCCTCGCGCCCGAACGGCGCGCCGTTCTTGCCGACGACGAAGGGCGCCCGGCTCATGCTCTCCACGCCGGCGGCCAGCAGCCAGTCGCCCTGCCCCGCGTGGACCGTGCGCGCGGCGTCCAGCAGCGCGGCAAGGCCGCTGCCGCACAGGCGGTTCACCGTCACCCCGGCCACCTCAACCGGCAATCCGGCGCGCAGGCCCGCGTGACGGGCGACGTTGCGCGCGTCCTCCCCCGCCTGGTTGGTGCAGCCGCACACCACGTCCTCGATGGCCGCCGGGTCGATGCCCGCGGTCTTCACCAGCGCGGCGATGGCCTGGGCGAGCAGATCGTCGGGGCGCAGCCGGGACAGGGCGCCCGCGTGGCGCCCGAACGGGGTGCGGACCCCGGCGTAGATGTAGGCGTCGAGCATGATCGCTCCCTAAATTCCATCTTGCGGAAATTAATTCCGTATTTGCCAGGGAACGATAGTCTTTGCGGAATTCAATTTCAAACACAAAATCGTCCCGCCGCTCCGGCGGCCCTCCCGCGCCCCTCCTGCGCGGTGTCCGGCAGCAGAATTCCGGTGGACCCGACCCTTCGTCGTCGCGTACTGTCGCCTGATGCGGAATTCAATTCCGCAAAATAGACAGTTGATAGCACGCTATCGAATACGCGGATGACCGGCAAGGGGGCAAGGAAGTCATGAAAGCGGTGTTGTGCAAACGGTTCGGCGGTCCCGGAACGCTGGTGGTGGAGGATACGGCACCGCCCGAGCCGGGGCCGGAGGGGGTGCGCATCCGCGTCCACGCCGCCGGGGTGAATTTCCCGGACACCCTCATCATCGAAGGGCGCTACCAAATCCGCCCCGAACCACCCTTCGCCCCCGGCGGCGAGGTGGCCGGCGTGGTGGACGCGGTGGGAGAGCGGGTGACGGGCATCGCGCCGGGTGACCGGGTGATGGCGCTGACCGGCTGGGGCGGCTTCGCCGAACAGGTGGTGGTGGAGGCCGGGCGGGTGATGGCGATTCCCCCGTCCATGGATTTCGTCACCGCCGCCGGCTTCACCATGACCTACGGCACCTCCATGCACGCGCTGAAGCAGCGGGGACGGCTGGCGGCCGGGGAAACCCTGCTGGTGCTGGGGGCCGGCGGCGGCGTCGGGCTGACGGCGGTGGAGCTGGGCCGCGGCATGGGGGCGACGGTGATCGCCGCCGCCGGCAGCGCCGGCAAGCTGGAGGCGGCGCGGGAGGCCGGCGCCCACCATCTCGTCGACTACCGCAACGGCGACTTCCGCACCCAGGTGAAGGCGATCGTGGGCGCGCGGGGCGTGGACGTGGTCTACGACCCGGTGGGCGGCCCCCTGTTCGAAGAGGCGCTGCGCAGCCTGGCGTGGAAGGGGCGTCTGCTGGTGGTGGGATTCGCCAGCGGGCAGATTCCCCAGGCCCCCGCCAACCTGCCGCTGCTGAAGGGGGCGGACATCGTCGGCGTGTTCTGGGGCGCCTTCTGCCGCCAGGAGCCGGAGGAGAACCGCCGGAACTTCGCGGAGCTTTTCGCCCTCCACGCCGCCGGCCGGCTGCGCCCGCACATCGGCCGCGTGCTGCCCCTGGAGCGCGCCGGCGAGGCGCTGGAGGCCCTCGCCGCCCGCTCGGTCACGGGAAAGATCGTGCTTCAGGTGGCGGCGTAGAAGCGCCGCAAGGCGGCTCCGTTTTGCAGAATATAATTTCACTTTCATTGACGGTGGCCGCGGCTCCGTGCCAGACTGCGCGGCAGCGGCCCAGAAGGATCAAAAGAGCCCATGTTCGATTGTTCGCCCCGCGCCGACGCGCTGCGCCGCAAGCTTCTGGCCTTCATGGACGCCTGCGTCTACCCCAACGAGGGCCGCTTCCTGGAACACGACCGGGGGCCGGACCGCTGGACGCCCTCCCCGCTGCTTGAGGAATTGAAGGCCAAGGCCAGGGCCGAGGGGCTGTGGAACCTGTTCCTGCCCGACAGCGAGCATGGCGCCGGCCTGACCAACCTGGATTACGCGCACCTGTGCGAGATCATGGGGCGCTCGGCCCCGGCGGCCGAGATCTTCAACTGCAACGCCCCCGACACCGGCAACATGGAGATCCTCGCCCGCTACGGCACCGCGGAGCAGAAGGAACGGTGGCTGAAGCCGCTGCTGGCGGGAGAGATCCGCTCGTGCTTTTCCATGACCGAACCGGCGGTGGCCTCGTCGGACGCCACCAACATCGCCTGCTCCATCCGGCGGGACGGGGACGAGTACGTCATCAACGGCCGCAAATGGTGGTCGTCGGGGGCCATGAGCCCGCTGTGCAAGCTGGCCATCGTCATGGGCAAGACCAACCCGGAGGACAAGCGCCACCGCCAGCAGTCCATGGTCCTGGTGCCGCTGGACGCCCCCGGCGTCACCATCCTGCGCCCGCTGTCGGTGTTCGGGTTCGAACACCCGCCCCACGGCCACGCGGAGATCGTCTATGAGAACGTCCGCGTGCCGGTGTCGAACATCCTGCTGGGCGA
This sequence comes from Pseudomonadota bacterium, assembly GCA_023416455.1. GTDB lineage: Bacteria > Pseudomonadota > Alphaproteobacteria > Azospirillales > Azospirillaceae > Azospirillum. The sequence goes on from JAEZHQ010000168.1 coordinate 11,106, forward strand.
GGGGCGCGGGTTCGAGATCGCGCAGGGGCGGCTGGGGCCGGGGCGCATCCACCACTGCATGCGCACCATCGGTCTGGCCGAGCGCGCGCTGGAGGCCATGGCGGCCCGCGTGAAGGAGCGCACCGCCTTCGGCAAGCGGCTGGCCGACATGGGAAGCATCCGCCAGGACATCGCCCGCTCCCGCATCGAGATCGAGCAGGCCCGCCTTCTGACGCTGAAGGCCGCCCACATGATGGACACGGTGGGCAACAAGGTGGCGAAACGCGAGATCGCCATGATCAAGGTGGTCGCCCCCGCCATGGGGTGCGCGGTGATCGACCGCGCCATCCAGGCCCACGGCGGAGCCGGCGTGTCGCAGGACACCTTCCTCGCCGCGGCCTATGCCAAGGTGCGCACGCTGCGGCTGGCCGACGGCCCCGACGAGGTGCATCTGGAGACCATTGCCAAGCTGGAGCTGGGATGACCGGCAACGGCCGGCACACACACCGGTACACACCCCGGTACACATATGGGCGGGGGTCCGGCTGATGCAGTCGCCCCCGTTTCCTCTTGCGGCGGGCCCGCCACCGAATTTCGGTGGAATGTGACCGCCTCATGTTTTAAGCACTGATCGGCCAAACCTCTTTGGCCGGACGTTGGGAGCCGGGCCTTGAAGAAGAGAACCAACTACACGGCGGGCGACGTCGACTCGTTCGACAGCGACGATCCCTTTCCCGGAGACCGCCAGTTCGTCGTGGCGCTTTACCGCGGGCTTGAGATCCTGCGCTGCTTCAAGCCGTCTGACGGCGCGCTGGGCAACCAGGATCTGGCCCAGCGCAGCGGGCTTCCCAAGGCCACCGTCTCGCGCCTGACCTACACGCTGAGCAAGCTCGGCTACCTCGTCTATATGGAGGACAGCGGCAAGTACCGCATGGGCATGCCGGTGCTGGGGCTGGGCTACGCCTGCCTGGGCGGGCTGAAGATCCGCGAAACCGCCCAGCCCTACCTTCAGGAGCTGGCGGATCTGGGGGGCGACGGCGTGGTCACCGCGCTGGGCGGGCGCGACGACCTCAGCATGATCTACATCGGCTGCGCCCGCAGCGCCGGCATGATCTCGTTGCAGCTCAACGTCGGCTCGCGCATCTCGCTGGCCCGGTCCAGCATGGGCCGCGCCTATCTGGCCGGCGTCGACGACGAGGAGCGCGCCGTCCTGATGCAGAGGCTCCGCGCCCATGTGGGCGAGGAGCGCTGGCCCGCGACCGAGGAAGGCATCCTGCGTTCGGTGGAGGAGATCCGCAGCCGCGGGTTCTGCATGAACATCGGCGAATGGTACAATCAGGTGAACTCGGTCGCCGTCCCCTTCCGCTCGCCCCAGGGCGATCTGCCGGTGCTGGCCTTCAACTGCGGCGGCCTGTCCTATGTGCTGCCGCCGGAACGGCTGGAAAAGGAGCTGGGGCCGCGGCTGGTCGATCTGGTCAACCGGGTGGCCTCGTTCGGCGGGATATATACGTAGGAGAGGCTCCCACCCCGCCCTTTCCCGCTTGCCGGGGAAGGGCCGGGTGGGGAAACCGCGTCACGCCGCCAGGATCAGGTCGGCCGCCTTCTCGCCGATCACCGCGCTCGGTGCCTGGGTGTTGCCGCTGACCAGCGTCGGCATGATGGAGGCGTCGGCCACCCGCAGCCCCTCCACCCCGCGCGCGCGCAGGGCGGGGTCCACCACGGCCCCCTCGTCCGCTCCCATGCGGCAGGTGCCGACCGGGTGATAGATGGTGTCGGCGCGCCGGCGGATCATGGCGCGCAGGGCCTCGTCGTTCTCCGCGCCGGTGTCGTCGTAGAGCGGCTTGGCCCCCAGCCCGGCCAGGGACGGCGCCGCCAGGATGCGGTGGACCAGACGCACCCCGCGCAACAGCGTCTCCATGTCCTCCGGCGCCGACAGGTAGCGCGGATCGATCAGCGGCGCGTCGCGCATGTCGGCGCTGGCCAGCCGCAGGGTGCCGCGGCTTTCCGGGCGCAGGCCGCAGACATGGATGGAGAAGCCGCGGTGGTAATGGCGCTTGCGCCCGTGATCGTCCACCAGGCTGATGCAGAAATGAAGCTGAAGGTCCGGGCGGTCGAGATCGGGCCGGCTCTTCAGGAATCCCCCCGCTTCCGACACGTTGCTGGTCAGCAGCCCGCGGCGCTGCTTCATGTAGCGCCGCAGCTGGCCAACGAACTGCAAGGCGAAGCCCGGCGTCACGCCGATCAGGTCGCGCGACGTGGCCAGCTGCGCCACGCAGTAATCCAGATGGTCCTGAAGGTTGCCGCCCACGCCGGCCGCATCCTGCACCACCGGGATGCCGTGGGCGCTCAGCTCCGCCGCCGGGCCGATGCCGGAGCACATCAGGAGTTGGGGCGAGCCGAAGGCACCCGCCGACAGCACCACCTCCTTGCGCGCGGTGATGGTGCGCTCCACGCCCTCGCCCTCGCCCCGGACGATGACGCCGGTGACGCGGCGCCCGTCGAAGGTCAGGCGGACGGCCTGGGCGCCGGGGACGACGGCCAGGTTCGGGCGGTGGCGGCCCTCCAGATAGGCGCGGGCGGCGTTCCACCGCTCGCCGTTCTTCTCGAACACCTGGTAGATGCCCACCCCCTCCTGCACCGGGCCGTTGAAATCGGCGTTGCGGGGGAATCCCGCCTCCGCCGCCGCCCGCACGAACAGGTGGGAAAAGGGGCTGGGATCGACCGGATCGGCCACGTTCAGCGGGCCGCCGGTGCCGTGGAAGGCGTCCCCGCCGCGCTCGTTGTTCTCCGACCGCTTGAAATAGGGCAGCAGGTCGTCCCACCCCCAGCCGGTGCAGCCCGCGGCGGCCCAGCCGTCGTAATCCTCCTTCTGGCCGCGGATGTAGACCATGGCGTTGATGAGGCTGCTGCCGCCCACGCCGCGCCCGCGCGGCTGGTACCCGCAACGGCCCTGAAGCCCCGCCTGGGGCACGGTCCGGTAGGCGTAGTTGCGCTCCGACCGCCGCGGCACGGTGGCGGCGATGCCGAACGGGGTGTGGACCGTGCCCGGGTGGCTGCCGGGGCCGGATTCCAGAAGCGCCACCGTCCAGCCGGGCCGCGCGTCGGCCAGACGGGAGGCGACGGCGCAGCCGGCCGGACCGGCGCCGATGACGACGACGTCGAAAGTCTCGCTCATCTCTCGTGTTCCGTTCTTCTTCAGGATGGGATGGGGGCCGGCGGGGATGTCACCGCCGCCGGGCGGCGCACCGACGGCATGAGCAGGGAGATGAGCGCGGGGATCATCACGATCGCCCCCACCATGTTCCACAGGAACATGAAGGTCAGGAGGAGCCCCATGTCCGCCTGGAACTTGATGGCGGAGAAGGTCCAGGTCATGACGCCCAGCGCCAGCGTGACGCCGGTGACGGCGACCGCCGATCCGGTGGTCTTCAGCGTCTCCTGGTACGCCTCACGCAGGCACAGCCCCTGCTCCAGATACTGTTCGAGCCGGTTGTAGATGTAGATGCCGTAATCGACGCCGATGCCGACGCCGAGCGCCACCACCGGCAGCGTCGCCACCTTCACCCCCATGCCCAGGCGGGCCATGATCGCCTCGCACAGGATGGAGGTGATGAACAGCGGCACCATGACCGCCACCGTCACCCGCCAGGACTTGAACTCCCACAGCACCAGCAGCGACACGATGCCGTAGACCAGCGCCAGCATCAGCGCTTCGGAGTCCTTGATGACCATGTTGGTCGCCGCCTCGATCCCGGCGTTGCCGGCGGCCAGCAGGAACTCCACGCCGTCGCCGTTGTACTCCGCCGCCAGCGCCTCGGCGGCGTGGACCACGCGGGACAGGGTTTCCGCCTTGTGGTCGGACAGGAACAGCAGCACGGGGATCATGGAACAGTCGGCGTTGTAGAACGACGGCTCGATCCGCTTGTGCGCGGCGTTGGAGATGTAGCGGTTGCGGGTGACCCCGTACCACCGCAGATCCCCGCCGCTGGTGCCGGCGATGGTCCGCTTCATGGGATCGAACAAGGAGCTTGTGGCCTCCACCCCCTCCACGGCCTCCATGCGCCATTGGAACTGGTCCACCCGGGCCGCCACCGGGTAGGAGCCGCAGTCGCCGGGCGGGGTCTTGACGATCACCGCGAAGACGTCGGGGCTGGTGGAGTAATGGTGCAGGAAGAACCGGACGTCCCGGTTGTAGCGGGAATCGAGGCGCAGCTCGGGGGCGCCGGGATCCAGGTCGCCGATCTTGAGATCGCGGCTCTGGGCATAGGCGGCCACCAGCAGCGCCAGCCCGCCCCCCACCGCCAGCATGGCCCAGCGGGGTTCGGCGAAACGGGCGATGGCGCGGCTCAGCCCCTGGCGTTCCGGGCTGACCCGGCGGCGGTAATGGGCCACCGCCCGCGAGCCGCTCCCGGCATAGGACATGATGACCGGCAGCAGGAACATCTTGGTGACGATGATGACCGCCACGCCGACGCTGGCGTTCAGCGCCAGCTCCTGGATCACGCCGATGTCGATCACCATCAGCGTGGAGAACCCCACCGCGTCGCACACCAGGGCGATGGAGCCGGGAACGAACAGGAGGCGGAAGGTGGCCCGCGCCGCCTGCATCCGCGTCCGTCCCCCGGCGGCTTCGGCGGCCATGGTGTTGATGTTCTGCACCGCGTGGCTGACGCCGATGGCGAAGGTCAGGAACGGCACCAGCACCGAATAGGGGTCGAGCCCCAGCCCCAGCAGCCGCAGAATCCCCAGCTGCCAGACCACGGCCAGGGAACAGGCGAACAGGGTGGACAGCGTGCCGCGCCAGCACCGCGAGTACCAGTAGAGCAGAACCGCCGTCAGGACGAAGGTGAGGGCGAAGAACGCCGCGATGTCCGAGATGCCCTCGATCAGGTCACCGACGATCTTGGCGAAGCCGGTGATGTGGATGCGGATTCCGTCGTTCTGGTACTTGTCGCGCACCAGCGTTTCCAGCCGCCGGGAGAGCAGGCCGTAGTCCAGCGCCTCCCCGGTCTGGGGATCGGCTTCCAGAAGCGGGGCAAGCACGGCCGCCGACCGGTGGTCGGTGCCGACCAGCGTGCCCACGCGGTTGGACCGCGCCACGTTGCGCCGCACGTCCTGCACCGCCCGGGCCGAGCCGTCGAAATCCTGCGGGATGACCACGCCGCTGCGCAGCCCGTCGTCGGTCACCTCGTACCAGCGGACGTTGGAGGTCCACAGGGATTGCAGGTTCCCGCGGTCCACGCCGGGGATGTAGAACACCTCGTCGGTGATCCGGCGCAGGGTGTCCAGGAAGTCCGGGTCGTAGATGTCGCCGCGGGTGTTCTCCACCGCGATGCGGAGCAGGTTGTTCAGAGGGCGCAGTTCGGATTCGTAATTCAGGTAATTGGCGATGAAGGGGTGCCTGGAGGGAATCATCTTTTCGTAGCTGGCGGCCGGGCGCAGATGCAGCGCCTGGTACGCCAGGAACACCGACACCAGGGCGAACAGGATCAGCACGGGAATACGGTGGCCGAACAGCCAGCGTTCCGCCGTCCGCTCCACCCGCCTGACGCCGGTGTGGTGGTCGAGATCGACGTCGCCGCGTTCACGGCTCTCGGATTGGTCAGCCATCGGATCGGGCCTCGTCTACGCGGGCAGGGGCAGGATGCGGGCACCGCCCGCGCCGACGGTCAGCACGCCGCCGTCCACGGCCAGCGCGCCGGCCACCGCCGCCCGCCCCGGCGGAGCCAGGAGGGCGAAGGTCCGGCCGGCGTCCCTCGTGGAGATCAGGGCGCCGGCGGCGTCCACCAGGATGAGCGCGCCGTCCCGGCGCACCGCGCCGACCAGGGACCGGGCGGTGGGGGATTCCACCGGCTCCCACGCCTCCCCGCCGGCCGAGCGGAAGATGCGCCCGCCGAAACCGTAGGCCACCAGCGCGCCGTCGAGAACGTCCACGCCGTACAGGTTGGTGGGGGCGCCGGTCTCCAGCGTCTCCCAGTCGGCACCGCCGTTGCGGGAGCGGTAGACGCACCCGCCCTCCCCCGCCATCAGCAGCGTGCCGTCCGGCTGGCCGGCGATGGCGTTGTAGTGCAGGCCGTTGGGGTTGGCGACGCACCGGCCCAGCGACACCCAGCGTCCGCCCCCGTCGCGGGTGTGGAAGATCTGTCCGTAGGAACCGACGGCGAAGCCGGTGTCCGCATCGGCGAACCACACCCCCAGCAGGGGGCGGGACGGGCCGAATTCCGCCGCGGCCTGGGCGTCCTCCATGGCCAGCTCCGCGTCGGCCAGGGCATCGGCGTCGCCGCCGGCCTTCGCCTCCTCAAGCCGGCCGCGGGCATCGGCGACGACCAGGGCGTTGGCGGCGGTGCCGTCGAACACCGGCGTCCAGCGTTCCCCGCCGTCGCCGCTGCGCAGGACCACGCCGTCGTGGCCCACCGCCCAGCCGGTGCTTTCCGTGACGAAATGGACGGCGGTCAGGGTGACGGAGACGGGCACGGCGGCTTGCCGCCACGTCCGTCCGCCGTCATCGGACAGGATGGCGATGCCCCTCTCGCCCACGGCGACGATCCGCCGTCCCGCCGCGGCGGCACCCAGAAGCAGCGCCGTTGCGGCCCGGCGTGAATGGAAGGCCGGCGTTTTCAGAAGATCGGCGGCGGCGGCCCCTCGCGGCAGGAGCACGGCGGCGGCCATGCAGGCCAGCAGTCCCCGCCGGTGCAGGAAGCGGGGCGGCCCGGCGGTCCGGTGCGCGGTCATGATCGCTCCTTCGGACGCCGGGGCGCCGCACCCCCCGCGAGGGGCCACGCCCCGGCACCCATGGTCAATTGCCGATGCGGCGCAGCGAGTCCGGCGAGAATTCCCGGAGCTGGAAGGTCACGCCGTACTGGGTCGGCTTCTCCTCGTTCGTCAGGTTGTGGACAAGGTAGCGCCGCGCCTGCAGGTCGTAGATCACGTTGGCGGCGTAGTAGGGCACCGTCACGCCCAGCTCCGGCTTCTGGTACACCTCGTGCACGCGCCACAATTCGCCGCGGCCGTCGTACTGGTCCTTGTGGGCGATGGCCCAGGTGTCCTCGTCGACGAAGAAATCCCGCTTGGCGTAGAGGTGGCGCGCGCCGGCCTTCAGCGTTGCCTGCACCACCCACACCCGGTGCAGCTCATAGCGGACCAGATCGGGGTTCAGGTGGCTGGGCTGGATGATGTCGTCGTATTTCAGCGAGCGGTCGGCCAGTTTGAAGTTGTTGTAGCCGATGATCATCTCCCGCTTGCCGACGAGCTTCCAGTCGTAGCGGTCGGGGGCGCCGTTGAACCCGTCGTAATCGTCCATGGTGCGCAACCCGTCGGTGCCGGTGCCGGGGCTGTCGTAGGACACCGACGGTGCGCGCAGCACCCGGCGGTTGCCGGGGTTGTAGGTCCAGGCCAGACGGGATTCCTTGACCTGGTCCAGCGGGTCGTGGGTCAGGATGGCTTCGCCGGCGATGCTCGACGGGGCGGTGACGATGTTCTTGTAATACGACATGCGGTTCGGCTCGGGGCTGCCGATGTCGCTGGCCCGGGTGTACCATTCGGTGCGGCGCACCGGGGTGAAGCTGCCGTTGGTGTGGACCGGGAACTCGGTGCCGTAGCGGACGAACCCGCCGCCGCGGTAGCGCAGCATGTGGTTCCACATCACCTCCACCCCCGACTTGGGGATGGGGAAGGGCGCGGTGGAGGCGTCGATGTTGAGGACGCCGTTGCCGCCTTCGACAAGGCCGGCGGCCAGACCTTCCTTGCTGATGATCTCGTACTGCTGCGGCGGCAGGGCCGCGGTGCGGTGCGAGGGATAGACGTTCATCTTGAACGTGGGATACCGCTTCAGAAGCGCGATCTGTCCCGGGGCCAGCTTGTCCTTGTGCTGCTCCAGGTTGGCGGCGGTGATGGTGTAGAGCGGCTTCTCGCCGGCGAAGGGGTTGTCCCCGTCCTTGTGGCCGGTCAGCCCGCCGGTCCAGGCGGGAATGGTGCCGTCCTTGTTGCCGGCCGCCTCCGCCCCAAGGGGCGTGAGATCCTTGCCCAGCCGGGCGGCGTCCTGCGGCGTCATCTCCGCCAGGGCGGCGCCCGCTCCACCCAGAAGGGCGAGGGCCGGAACGATGGCGGACAGGCCGGTCAGTGCGTTGCGACGCATCCCTCTCATCCTCCCTTAGAACGTCATGCCGACGACGAGCGCGACGAAGTCCCGGTCGCGCTGCGGATCGTATTTCGCTTTGTGGTTGTAGGTGCTGTAGGTCAGGTCGGCGTAGTATTTCTGGAGAAGGTCGGCGCGGACGCCGATGCCCACGTTCACCCGGTCCTCCAGGAAGGTGCCGTCCGGGGAGTTGCCCTTGACGTCCCAGGCCACCGACAGCCGCGGCGTCAGGTTCACGCCCGCGAACACGTCGGAATAGGTCCATGCCAGCTGCGTGCGCAGGCCCCAGGACGTCGTCGTGGCGTAGCCTTCGGGCGCGCAGTAGGCGGCGACGGTGGTGCCGCAGGGGGTGGTGGCGCTGGCCGCCCGGCCGTACAGCGGCGACCGGCCGTAGCGGACGGAGGTGGCGGGGTCGCCGATGCCGTTCCAGTGCTGGAACGCCACCTCGCCCAGCACCCGCATGCTGTCGGAGCCCAGCACGTTGGCGAAGGTCTTGATGGTGGACAGCTGGAGCTGCGTCTTGTCCTTGCGGTCGTAGCCGCGGATCACGCTCCCCAGCGGCAGGGTGCTGAGATAGGCCAGGGGGCCGACGCCGCTGGTCAGGCCGCCCACCAGATCGCTGGTGTTGATCTGCACCGGCACGCCGAACGAGCGGCTGGCCTCGCCGCCCACGCTCCACCCGCCGATGACGGTGGACACGCTGAGGCCGGCGACGCGGATGTTCTCGGCGGAGAAATCCTCGAAGTACCGGGCCGGGCGCAGCGCGTAGAGGGAGCCGGGGATGGGCGTGCGCGTGCGCTCCAGGCTGAAGATCGGGTTGCGCGCGTGGTACTGGGCGTAATAGGCGCCGAAGTCGGTGCCGAGGTCGGAGCTGAAGTAGCGGGCCGCAACGCCGAACTGGCCGCTGTCGCGCGGCTTGTCGGCACCGGCGTTGCCCATGCGGGTGTTGAGCCCGCCCAGGGCGGCCAGCCCACGGTACCCCGCGGCGTCGCCGTAGGGGGCGGGCGTCAGCACCGCCCCGACGTCCGAGCAGTTCAGCACGTCGCTCGGCCCCCAATAGGTGCCGCAGCCCTCGATGACCGTGTGCTTCCAGGCCAGCTGGTAGAAGCCTTCGAGGCTGAAGCCGCCGCCCAGGCCGATGTTGGCGGATACCTGCGGAACGGGGAGGAGGATTTCCTTGACCTGCGCCCCCGGGCGGCGGGCGGCGCTGGCGTCCACGATGTTGTATTGGTTGATTCCGCCGATGAACAGGCTTTCGCCCCAGTTCACCACGTGGCTGCCGGCCTTGACCCCGACCGACATGGTGTCGCCCACGTCGAAATCGCCGTAGGCGTAGGCGTCCAGCAGTTCGGCGCCCTTGAACTTGGACAGGCGATAGAAGTCGGCGTCGTTGAGGGTCGCGCCGCGGACGTAGCCGTTGGCGGAATGGCCGTGCGGCATGGCCTTGTTGTTGAGGACCAGGTCGTACCACGCCTTGCCGCGCAGGAAGACGCCCAGGCCGTCGCGGCTGACGTCCACCTCCCCCAGCACCTTGCCGATGGCGGAGGTGAGGTCGCCGCGCTTGAAGTTGAGGTCGCCGTCGTCCGTGGTGGTGCCGTCGGCGACGCCGCCGTTGCCCCGCGCCACCAGATTGGGGTCGGGGTTGCGGGTGCGCATGGCCGCCCCTGCCGACAGGTCGATCAGCGTGGTCGCCGTCCAGCCGTCGCCCAGGTCGAGAGACCCGGCGCCGGCGGATCCCGGCACCGACAGCCCCCCGGCAAGCCCGAGGGCGGTGGTGCAGAGAAGTCCGGCCAGGGTGCGGCGCAGGCCGGGCCGGATCGGCTGATGGAAATGTCGGTTCGTCGTCGTCACCGCAATTCTCCTTGGGAATCCTCTCGGGGGATGTTCGTTGATTGCCGCATGGCGTGAGGGGGCTGAGCGGAATGCCTCCGGCGCGACCCGGGCCGTGAGTGGATCCGCGAACGAACGGGTCATGGAAGACCGCCCTTTCCCTCCCTGAATGCCGCCTTGCGGCGTGAGCCGCGGCGCATTCCATTTTGCGGAATTTATTTTCGCAAAAAATTACGTCGGCCGATGGTAAGGGGTCAAGAGCAAACCTTTGCTGCACAAGCGAAATGCGGAATTATTTTCTGCTTTCTCGTATTTTTGCTGCGCGTTCATGGCCTTAGCCGCAGACGGAAGCCCCGGGAGGGCCTCCCGCCGATAATTCCGCAGAACGAAAACCAATTTCGCGGAACTTGATTCCGCAAATCCATCTGCTACAGTGACCCGGCCAATCGACACATGGAAAGGCGCCGGCCGCGCCGGCGGCGGTCCCCTGCGCGGGAACGGCTGTGCCTTGCCGATGCGATGCGGACCGCAAAGGGAGAAACCACATGAGCAACGTCGTTCAATACGCCCGCGTGGGGCGTACAGGGGTCATCACGGTCGATTACCCCCCCGTCAACGCCCTGGGGCACGCGGTGCGCTGCGGGCTGACCGCGGCGCTGGACGCCGGTCTGGCCGATGGGGAAGCGGACGTTCTGCTGCTGACCGCCGCCGGGCGCACCTTCATGGCCGGTGCCGACATCCGCGAATTCGGCAAGCCGTCCCAGCCGCCCGTCCTGCCCGAGGTGATCGCCCGTTTCGACGCCAGCACCAAGCCGGTGGTGGCGGCCATCCACGGCACGGCGCTGGGCGGCGGGCTGGAAGCCGCGCTGGGATGCCATTTCCGCGTGGCGCTGCGCTCGGCGAAGCTGGGCCTGCCGGAGGTGAAGCTGGGCCTGCTGCCGGGGGCCGGCGGCACCCAGCGCCTGCCGCGGCTGGTGGGGCCGGCCAAGGCCCTGGACATGATCCTCGGCGGGAATCCGGTGACCGCGGAAGAGGCGCTGGCGCTGGGCATCATCGACGCCATCGGCGACGGCGATTCGGCCCTCGACGCCGGTCTGGCCTTCGCCGAGCGGGTCCGCAGCGAAAAGCTGGAACCCCGCCCGGTGCGCGACCGCAAGGACCGGATCGACAACGCCGATCCGGCGCTGTTCGCCGGATACCGCGCCACGCTCGCCAAGCGGGCCGGCCACCTGTTCTCCCCTCACCGCTGCGTCGATGCGGTGGAGGCCGCCTGCACCCTGCCCTTCGAGGAGGGCATGAAGCGGGAGCGGGAGCTGTTCCTGGAATGCCTGGAGTCGCCCCAGCGCGCCGGGCTGATCCACGCCTTCCTCGCCGAGCGCGAGGCGGCGCGCGTTCCCGGCCTGCCCGACGGCACGCCCAGACGCCCCGTCCGCGAGGTGGCGGTGATCGGCGCCGGCACCATGGGCGGCGGCATCGCCATGTGCTTCGCCAACGCCGGCATCCCGGTGCGGCTCCTGGAGGTGAAGGAGGAGGCGCTGGCCAAGGGCATCGCCACCATCCGCCGCAACTACGAGAACACCGCCCGGAAGGGCAAGCTGACCGCCGCCCAGGTGGAGGAGCGGATGGCGCTGATCTCCCCCACCCTGTCCTATGGCGATCTCGCCTCCGCCGACCTGGTGATCGAGGCGGTGTTCGAGAACATGGCGATCAAGAAGGAGATCTTCGCCACCCTGGACGAGGTGTGCAAGCCGGGGGCGATTCTCGCCACCAACACCTCCACCCTCGACATCGACGAGATCGCCTCGGCCACGACCCGGCCCCAGGACGTGGTGGGGATGCATTTCTTCAGCCCTGCCAACGTCATGAAGCTGCTGGAGAACGTCCGCGGCAAGGCCACCTCCGACGAGGTGGTCGCCACGGTCATGGAGGTGTCGCGGCGAATCGGCAAGGTCGCCGTGCTGGTCGGCGTCTGCTACGGCTTCGTCGGCAACCGCATGCTGCACCAGCGCGGGCGCGAGGCCACCGCCCTGGTGGACGAAGGCGCCTCGCCGCAGCAGGTGGACGCCGTGCTGACCGGCTTCGGCTTTCCCATGGGGCAGTTCGCCATGGGCGACCTGGCCGGGATCGACGTGGGCTGGCGCATCCGCGAGGAACGGCGCAAGGCCGGCGATCCCGGCGCCCCCGCCCGCAACTGGGTGGACCGCCTGGCCGAGCAGGGCCGCTTCGGCCAGAAGACCGGGGCCGGCATCTACCGGTACGAGGCCGGCGACCGCACCCCCCGCCCCGACCCGGAGGTGGAGGCGCTGATCGCCGCCTGCCGCGCCGAACAGGGCATCACCCCGCGCGCCGTCGCCGACCAGGAGATCCTGGAGCGCTGCCTCTACGTCATGGTCAACGAGGGAGCCAAGATCCTGGAGGAAGGGATCGCCGCCCGCGCGCTGGACATCGACGTGGTGTGGATCCACGGCTACGGCTTCCCCGCCCACCGCGGCGGCCCGATGTTCTGGGCCGATCAGGTGGGGCTGGCCACGGTCTACGAGGCCGTCAGGCGCTTCCACGAGACGATCGGCGGCGCCCAGTGGGAACCCGCCCCGCTGCTGGAGCGGCTGGCCCGCGAAGGCAAGTCGTTCCGCGACCTGTAACGGCCCGCCTTCGCACATCCCCCGAATTCACGATCACCGAATTCACGATCACCGGAGTCCATCGGACATGACCGAGGCCGTCATCGTCTCCACCGCGCGCACGCCGCTGGCGAAATCCTACCGCGGCGCCTTCAACGACACCCACAGCGTCACCCTGGGCGGGCACGTCATCGCCCACGCCGTCGAGCGCGCCGGCATCGACCCGGCGGAGGTGGAGGACGTCATCATGGGCGCCACCTTCCACGAGGGCGCCCAGGGCAAGAACATGGCCCGGCTGTGCGCCCTGCGCGCCGGGCTGCCCGTCACCACGGCGGGCACCAGCATCAACCGCTTCTGCTCATCGGGGCTCCAGGCCATCGCCATGGCCGCCCAGCGGGTGATGGTGGACAAGGTGCCGGTGATGGTGGCCGGCGGGCTGGAGTCCATCAGCCTGTGCCAGAACGAGCACATCAACAAGCACAGGGGCCAGGAGCCCTGGCTGCTGGAGCACAAGCCCGACGTCTACCTGACGATGATCGAAACCGCCGACATCGTCGCCGCCCGCTACGGCATCAGCCGCGAGGCCCAGGACGAATACGCCCTGATCAGCCAGCAGCGCACCGCCCGGGCGCAGGCGGAGGGGCTGTTCGACCAGGAGATCGTGCCGATTCCCACGGTCAAGCTGGTCGCCGACCGGAAGACCGGGGCCGTGTCGCAGGAGGCGGTCACCCTGACCCGCGACGAATGCAACCGTCCCGACACCACGCTGGACGGGCTGGCGAAGCTGGAGCCGGTGCGCGGCCCCGGGCAGTTCATCACCGCCGGCAACGCCTCCCAGCTGTCCGACGGGGCGTCGGCCTGCGTGGTGATGGACGCGACGCTGGCGGAGAAGCGGGGCATCGCGCCGCTGGGAATCTTCCGCGGCCTGGCCGTCGCCGGGTGCGAGCCGGACGAGATGGGCATCGGCCCGGTCCACGCCATCCCCCGCCTGCTGGAGCGCCAGGGGCTGCGCATGGACGACATCGGCCTGTGGGAGCTGAACGAGGCGTTCGCCTCCCAGGTGCTCTTCTGCCGCGACAAGCTGGGCATCCCCATGGAGCGGCTGAACGTCAACGGCGGCTCCATCTCCATCGGCCATCCCTATGGGGTCACCGGCTCGCGCCTCGTCGGCCATGCGCTGATCGAGGGCAGGCGCCGGGGCGTGCGCCATGTGGTGGTCACCATGTGCATCGGCGGCGGCATGGGGGCCGCCGGCCTGTTCGAAGTCGCCTGAGGAGGGCGCGGTTCATGGATCTGTCCTACACACCCGACGAACTGGCCTTCCAGGCCGAGGTCGAGCAGTTCCTGAAGGACAAGCTGCCGGCGGACATCAGCGCCAAGGTGCTGACCGGCAAGCGGCTGAGCAAGGACGACCACGATCGCTGGCACGCCGTGCTGGCGGAAAAGGGCTGGCTGGCCGTCCATTGGCCGGTCAAGCACGGCGGCACCGGCTGGAGTCCCGTGCAGCGCCACATCTTCGAGGAAGCCTGCGCCGCCGCCGGAGCGCCGCAGATCATCCCCTTCGGCGTCGGCATGGTCGCCCCGGTCATCATCAAGTTCGGCACCGAGGCGCAGAAGAGCCGCTACCTGCCCCGCATCCTGAACGGCCAGGACTGGTGGTGCCAGGGCTATTCCGAGCCGGGGGCGGGGTCCGACCTCGCCTCGGTCAAGACCCGCGCGGTGCGCGACGGGGACCACTATGTCGTCAACGGGCAGAAGACCTGGACCACGCTGGGCCAGCACGCCAACATGATCTTCTGCCTGGTGCGCACCGACCCGGCGGCCAAGATGCAGGAGGGCATTTCGTTCCTGCTGATCGACATGGCGTCTCCCGGCGTCACCGTCCGGCCCATCATCACGCTGGACGGCGAACACGAGGTCAACGAGGTCTTCTTCGACGACGTGCGGGTGCCGGTGGAAAACCTCGTCGGCACGGAAAACCAAGGCTGGACCTGCGCCAAGTACCTGCTGACCTACGAGCGCACCGGCATCGCCGGCGTCGGCATGGCCAAGCAGGCGCTGCGCCATCTGAAGGACGTGGCGGCCCGCCAGACCGCAGGGGGCCGTCCCCTCCGCGACGACCCGCAGTTCGCCGCCCGGCTGGCCGAGGTGGAGATCGACCTGATGGCGCTGGAGATGACCAACCTGCGGGTGGTCGCCGCGGTCCAGGGCGGCGGGGTTCCGGGGGCGGAAAGCTCGATCCTCAAGGTGCGCGGCACCGAGATCCGGCAGGCCATCACCGACCTGCTGCGCCGGGCCGTCGGCCCCTACGCCCTGCCCTTCGTCCCCGACGCGCTGAACGGCGGGTGGGACGGCGAGCCGGTGGGGCCGGAGTACGCCGCCCCGCTGGCGTCGCACTACTTCAACCGCCGCAAGCTGTCGATCTACGGCGGGTCCAACGAAATCCAGAAGAACATCGTCGCCAAGATGATCCTTGGCCTGTGAGGAAGGGCGTCAGCCATGGACTTTTCCCTCAGCGACGAGCAGCGGATGCTCGACGACACCGTGACCCGGCTGGTGCGCGAACGCTACGGCTTCGCCCAGCGGGCCGGCTACGGCACCGAACCCGGGGGCTACAGCGCCGAGATGTGGGGGCTGTTCGCCGAGCTGGGCCTGCTCGGCGTCCCCTTCTCCGATGACGACGGCGGCATCGGCGGCGGCGGGGCCGAGCTGATGATCCTGCACCAGGCGTTCGGCCGCGCCCTGGTGCGGGAACCCTATCTGGCGACGGTGGTGCTGGGCGGCGGCATGGTCGCCCGGCTGGGCAGCCCGGAACAGCGCGAAGCCCTGCTGCCGGCGGTGATCGGCGGCGAAACCACCCTGGCGCTGGCCTACGCCGAGCCGGAGGGGCGTTACGATCCCCAGTGGGTGGAGACCCGCGCGGCGGCGGACGGCGACGGCTACCGCCTGAGCGGGCGCAAGGCGGTGGTGCTGAACGGCGACAGCGCGGACCGGCTGGTGGTGACCGCCCGCACCGCTGGTGCGGTTGACGGCTGCGGCGGGCTGTCGGCCTTCCTCGTCGATCCGGCGGCGGCGGGGGTGACGGTGCGCGGCTACCCCACCATCGACGGCCAGCGCGCCGCCGACATCCGGTTCGATGGCGTGCGGGTGGAGGCCGCGGACCGGCTCGGCGCCGAAGGCGAAGCCGCCGACGCGCTGGAGGCGGTGCTGGCCGCCGGCTGCGCGGCGCTCGCCGCCGAGGCGGTGGGCGCCATGGAAGCGGCCTGCGAGCAGACGCTGGAGTATCTGAAGACCCGCAAGCAGTTCGGCGTTCCCATCGGCCGGTTCCAGGTGTTGCAGCACCGGATGGTGGACATGCGCATCGCCCTGGAACAGGCCCGGTCCATGGCGATCCTGGCCGCCGCCAGCCTGGACCGCCCGGCGGCGGAACGGGAACGGACCGTCTCCGCCGCCAAGACCCTGATCGGCACCGCCGGGCGTTTCGTCGCCGAGCAGGCCATCCAGATGCACGGCGGCATGGGCATGACCGACGAGACGCCGGTGTCCCATTACGCCAAGCGGCTGGTGATGATCGACCACTGGCTGGGCGATTCCGGCCACCATCTGGCCCGCTTCATGGCCCTGCCGGAACCCGCCGGCCACTGACGCGGACACCCCCCGACGGCGCCGGCCGCGCCGCCCGGGCCGATCGGGGCTGCCGCATCGATCGGCCGGGTTCCGCCGGCGGCGTTCGGGGACGGTGCCGGAGCGCCGTCCATACGACGTCCCCGATCCCTTCCCTCCGTCCCGGGGGCAAGGGGTTTTGAAAGGCCATCCCATGACCCGCCGTCCGATCGGCCGCCGCGGCCTCGACTTCCTGCTGTTCGACGTGCTGGACGTGGACGCCCTGTTCGCCCGTCCGCGCTTCGCCGACCATTCCCGCGGCACGCTGGGGGCCGCCATCGACACGGCCCAGGCCATCGCCGAGGACCATTTCCTTCCCCACGCCGCCGCCGCCGACGCCAACGAACCGCGGATCGAGAACGGCCGCGTGGTGATGGAGCCGGCGGTAAGGACGGCGCTGGAGCGTTTCATCGGCGCCGGCTTCCTGGCCGCCACCGCCAATTACGAGGAGGGGGGTATGCAGCTTCCCTTCACCGCGCACATGGCGGCGAACACCCTGTTCGCCGCGGCCAACGTCGCCACCAAGAGCTATGTGTCCCTGACCATGGCCGCGGCCAACGTGCTGCGGTCGTTCGGCACCCCGGACCAGAAGGCGCGCTTCATGCGCCCGATGCTGGAGGGCCGCTTCTTCGGCACAATGGCGCTGACCGAACCGCAGGCGGGGTCGTCCCTGTCGGACCTGCGCACCACGGCCGTGCCGGCGGGGGACGGCACCCACCGCCTGACCGGCAACAAGATCTTCATCTCCGCCGGCGACCACGAGCTGGCGGAGAACATCGTCCATCTGGTGCTGGCCCGCCTGCCCGATGCGCCGCCGGGGGTGAAGGGCATCTCCCTGTTCATCGTGCCGAAGTTCCTGGTCGGCGACGACGGCAGGCCGGGGCCGCGCAACGACGTGGCGCTGGCCGGGCTGATCCACAAGATGGGCTGGCGCGGCACCACCTCCACCCTGCTGAACTTCGGCGAGCGGGGCGGGGCCGTCGGATACATGGTGGGAGAGCCGCACAAGGGCCTCTCCTGCATGTTCCACATGATGAACGAGGCGCGCATCGGCGTGGGCAACGGGGCGGCGGCGCTCGGCTGCGCCGCCTACGCCCACGCGCTGGCCTACGCCGCTGAACGGCCCCAGGGCCGGGCGCCGGACAGCCGCGACCCCACGACGCCGCAGATGCGCATCATCGGGCATGCCGACGTGCGCCGCATGCTGCTGGCCCAGAAAGCCTATGCCGAGGGTGGCCTCGCCCTGTGCCTCGCCGCCGCCCGGCTGGTGGACGACAAGGACACCGCCCCCACGGCGGAGGAACGGGCCGACGCCCTGCGGCTGCTGGAGATCCTCACGCCCCTGGTGAAGAGCTGGCCCAGCCAGTGGAGCCAGGAGGCCATCTCGCTGGCCATGCAGATTCACGGCGGCTACGGCTTCACCCGCGAATACCCCATCGAGCGGCTCTACCGCGACAACCGCCTGAACCCGATCCACGAGGGCACCCACGGCATCCAGGCGCTGGACCTGCTGGGCCGCAAGGTGACCATGGAGGGGGGACGGGCCTTCGCCCTTCTGTGCGTGCGGATGGAGGCCACCGCCGCCGAGGCCGCCGCCGTTCCCGCCCTGGCGTGGGAGGCGGACGCGCTGGCCGGCACCCTGGCCCGGCTGAAGGCCGTCACCGCCGCCCTGGCCGCGGCGATGGCGGACCACGGCCCGGCGCGCGCGCTGGCCAACGCCTCGGTCTATCTGGAGATGCTGGGGCATGTGGTCGTGGCCTGGCTGTGGCTGCGCCAGGGCCTCGTCGCCGAAACCGCCCTGCCGGGCGCCGCCACGCCGGAGGACCGCGCCTTCTACGAGGGCAAGCGCCGGGCCTGCCGCTATTTCCTGCGATGGGAGCTGCCGAAGACCGGCCCCATGCTGGACCGGCTGGCCGAACTGGATGACACGTGGCTGTCGGCCCCGGTGGAGTGCTTCCGGAATGACTGACGCCTCTGCCCCGGTCGGGGGAGGGACCACACGGAACGGGCCGGTTGACGGGCGGGTATGACCGTGAGACGATAGCGGAAATTAATTCCGCAGAAGAAACGGAACACCGCCCCGCAGCAATGCACATTCTACCGCTGGAATACGACGCCCATCCATCGAAAAAAATGCACCGCCAACGGTGCGCCATCCGGGAAGGAACGTCCAGACGTGAATCTCTTCTTTCAGCAGGTCCTGAACGGGCTGACACTGGGCAGCGTCTACAGCCTCGTGGCGTTGGGACTGACGCTCGTCTACGGGATTCTGCACATCCCCAATTTCGCGCACGGGGCGCTCTACATGGTGGGAGCCTATGTGGCCTACTTCGCCGCCGGCTCCCTGGGGGCCAACTACTGGGTGGCGATGGCGCTGGCGGCGGCGGCGGTGGCGCTGCTGGCGGTGGCGTCGGAACGGCTGGTGTTCCACCAGCTTCTCAAGGCGCCGCCGCTCCATGACATGATCGCGGCCATCGGCCTGCTGCTGTTCCTGGAAGCGGTGGCCCAGGCCATCTGGGGAGCGGACTTCCACCGGCTGGCGCCGCCCTTCCCGCAGATCGTGCGCGCCTTCGGCCTGACGGCGCCGGCCCAACGCCTGCTCATCATCGTGGCGGCGTTCGGGCTGATGATCGCGCTGCACCTCTTCCTCAGCCGCACCATGACCGGCGCCACCATCATCGCCATGGCCCAGAACCGCGAGGGCGCGGCGCTGGTGGGCATCGACGCCAACCGGGTGTCCATGCTGACCTTCGCCATTTCCGGCGTGCTGGCGGCGGTGGCGGCGGCGCTGTTCGCGCCCATCAACCTGATCTACCCCTCCATGGGCCATCTGGTCATCATGAAGGCGTTCGTCATCATCATCCTGGGCGGCATGGGCAGCATTCCCGGCGCCATCGCCGGGGCCATGGTGGTGGGCTTCGCCGAGAGCTTCAGCGCCTTCTACATCTCCACCGACTACAAGGACATCATCGCCTTCGCGCTGCTGGTGGCGATCCTGTCGGTGCGGCCCCAGGGGCTGTTCACCCGGGGGGTGCGGTGATGGCCGGGCGCGCATCGATGAGCCGCGCTGCGACCGCCGCGGCCCTGGGGCTGGCGGTGCTGTTTCCGGCGGCGGCCCCCAACGACTATTACCTCTACGTCATGTCCCTGGCCTTCATCACGGCCATCTCGGCCACGGGCCTGAACCTGATCCTGGGATACACGGGGCAGCTCAATCTCGCCCATGCCGGGTTCATGGCGGTGGGCGCCTACACGGTCGGGCTGCTGACGGTGGATTACGGCGTGGGCTTCTGGACCGCCTTCGTGCTGGCCGGCCTGCTCACCGCCGTGCTGGGCTTTCTCGCCGGGCTGGTGTGCCTGCGGCTGAAGACCCACTACTTCACCATCTTCACCCTGTGCGTCGGCTTCATCATCTACCTGGTGATCGAGAAGTTCGACGGGCTGACCCACGGCACGGTGGGGGTGATCGGCATACCCGCCCCGCCCCCCATCCCCACCCCCTTCGGCGCCATCGCGTTCGACACGCCGGCGGCGGGCTACTATCTGGTCCTGGCCTTCCTGGTGGCGGCGCTGTGGGTGATGCACCGGATCGTCTCCTCCCTGACGGGCCGCGCCTTCATGGCCGTGCGCAACGGCGAGGAGCTGGCGGAGGCGCTGGGCATCAACCTGATGCGCACCAAGATCACCGCCTTCGTCCTGTCCACGGTCTATGCCGGTCTGGCGGGCGGGCTGTACGCCGGGTTCGTGCGCTTCCTGGGGCCGTCGCTGGCTCTGGAGTCCCACACCTTCGAACAGGTGATGTTCATTCTGGCCGGGGGCCTGGGCACCCTGTTCGGGCCGGTGCTGGGCACGGTGGCGCTGACCTGGGTCACCCAGTCGCTCCAGTTCCTGGAAGACTTCCGGATGATCGTGTTCGGCCCGATGCTGATCCTGCTGGTGATGTATTTCCCCCAGGGAATCGTCGGCTACCTGCGCGAACGCCGCGCCGCCGCCCGCCCCGCCCCTCTTGCCGCGCGCAAGGACGCGCGGGCGAATGCGTGACGCTCCGATGCTCGAAATCCATGACCTGACCAAATCCTTCGGCGGGCTGACCGCCGTGCGCGGCGTCACCACCCGGTTCGAGACGGGCCGGGTGACCGCCGTCATCGGTCCCAACGGCGCCGGGAAATCCACCTTCTTCAACCTCATCAGCGGGGTGCACCGCCCGACCTCGGGCAGGGTCCGGCTGGAGGGACGCGACGTCACCGGCCTGCGCCCGGACCAGATGGCCCGGCGCGGCGTGGCCCGCAGCTTCCAGACGACCACCCTGTTCGACAAGGCGACCGTGCTCGACAACCTGATCGTCGGCCACCGCCTGCGCACCACCGCCACCTTGTGGGACGTGCTGCTCAACACCCGCCGCCACCGCGCCGACGAGCGCGCGTGCCGGGACAAGGCGGAGGAGGCGCTGGAGTTCGTCGGCCTGTCCGCCGCCGCCCACCGGCTGGCCGGGGAGATCTCGCAGGAGGAAAGGAAGCGCGTGGCCTTCGCCCTGGCGCTGGCCACCGGGCCGAAGCTGCTGCTGCTGGACGAGCCGGCGGGCGGGGTCAACCCCGACGAAACCGCGGGGCTGGCCGCCCTGATCCGCAAGATGGTGGCGTCCGGCCTGACCGTCTGCCTGATCGAGCACAAGATGGACATGATCATGAGCCTTGCCGACAAGATCGTCGTGCTCGACCACGGCGAGATGATCGCCGAGGGGACCCCCGCCGAGATCCGCCGCGATCCCCGCGTCATCGAAGCCTATCTGGGCGCCGACCATGCTGCGGCTTGACGGGGCGGTGCTCACCTACGGCGGCTTCCGCGCGCTGGACGGCGTCAGCCTGCACGTGAAGCCGGGGGAGCTGGTGGTGATGCTGGGCGCCAACGGGGCCGGCAAGTCGTCGCTGTTCCTGGCCATCAGCGGGCTGCGGCGGCTGGCGTCCGGCAGCATCCGGTTCGAGGGGGAGGAGCTGGCCGGCGTCAGGCCCGCCGCGATCGTGCGGTCGGGCGTGGTGCAGTGCCCGGAGGGGCGCAAGCTGTTCCCCGGCATGTCGATCCGCAAGAACCTGATGCTCGGCGCCTACGTCCACCGCCACGACCGCCGCGGCAACGCCGCGCTGCTGGAGCAGGTCTTCGAGCTGTTCCCCGTCCTGCGCGTCCGCCAGGACGCGCCGGCCGGCTCGCTCAGCGGCGGGCAACAGCAGATGGTCGCCATCGGCCGGGCGCTGATGAGCCGCCCGCGGCTGCTGATGCTGGACGAACCGTCGCTGGGCCTCGCCCCGCTGGTCGTCCGGCAGATGCTGGACACGGTGAAGCGCATCAACGAGGCGGGAACCACCGTGCTGCTGGCCGAGCAGAACGCCTACGCCGCCCTTCAGATCGCCCAGCGCGCCTATGTGATGGAATGCGGGCGGATCGTGATGGAGGGGGACCGCGACACGCTGCTGGCCGACGAGCGCGTGCGCGCCGCCTACATCGGCGGCTGATTCGTCTCAAGGAACATCAAAGGGGGAACGTCATGGGCTTCTGGTCCTCAATTCCGGGTCTGGCCGCCGCCGCGGCGCTGACGGCGCTGTCCGCCGGCGCGCTGGCGGATACGGTGACCGTCGGCTTCACCGGCCCGCTCAGCGGCGGGGCGGCGCTCTACGGCAAGAACACGCTGGCCGGGCTGGAGATGGCCGCCAAGGAAATCAACGCCCAGGGCGGCTTCCAGGTGGCCGGCAAAACCTACACCGTCAACCTCGTGGCCCTGGACGACAAGTATTCGCCCAGCGAGGCGGCGGTGAACGCCAAGCGGCTGAGGGCGCAACACAACGCCCCGGTGATCTTCGTCCCCCATTCGGGCGGAGCCTTCGCCCTCCAGGCGTTCAACGAGCAGGACGGCTTCATCGTCGGCGCCTACAGCAGCGTGCCGGACATCACCGGGCGGGGCAACAGGCTGACCCTGCGCATCCCGCCCTCGTTCCTGGGCTACATCGAGCCGTTCGTGCGGACGGAGATGGCGGCGTTCGGCAAGAAGCTGGCGGTCGCCAACGCCGATCACGACTACGCCAAGACCTGGACGAAAGCCTTCGTCCCGGCGTGGAAGGCGGCGGGCGGCACGGTGGTGGCCGACAACCCCATGTCCTACAACAAGGACACCGACTTCTACAGCGGCGTGGCGCGGGTGCTGGCGGCGGGGCCGGACGTGATGTTCATCGGCGGCGCCTCGGAGCCCACCTCGCTGGTCATCCGCCAGGCGCGCGAGCTGGGCTTCGCCGGCGGCTTCGCCATCATGGACCAGGCCAAGATGGACGAGCTGGCCCGCATGCTGGACGGCTTCGACCTGCTGGAAGGGTCGGTCGGCGTGATGCCGCTGGTCCATGACCGCCGCCCGGGGGCGGAGGGCTTCGTCGCCAAGTACCGCACACTCTACGGCAAGGACCCCGGATCGGAGAACTCCTACAACTACTCCGCCCTCAACGCCGTGGTGCAGGCGATGGTGCTGGCCGGCACCGTGTCGGATGCCGCCGCCATCCACGCCGCGCTGAACCAGGCCTATGCGTCCCTGCCCCCGGAGCGCAACCCGTCGCGCGTCACCGGCGTGGACGAGCACGGCGGCTCCAACGCCCAGATCATCATCGGCCTGGTGAAGAACGGCACCATCGTGCCGGTCGAGGGCTCAGGAGGAAAGTAGGCGGGCCTCCACCCCAAGGGGGGCTGCATGCCGCAGCCCCCGCGGGCCTCCCCGCCGCTCACCGCAGCGCCCGCAGCCGTTCCAGCGCCGCCGCCGCCTCGCCCGCGATGCGGTCCACGATGGCCGCCAGCGGCTCGACGCGGTCGGCGAAGGCCACCGCCTGCCCCACCGACAGCAGCCCTTGGCCGGTGCCGCCGGTCTCGTAGGCCATCCGCCCCCCCGAGCCGGAAATCAGCGGCATCAGGGCGGACAGGTCGCCGGGCCGGTCCCGTTCCACCGCCTGCACCCGGTCCGTGGTGTCGTTGCGCAGGGCGCGGACGGTGTTGCGCAGGCTCTGCATGACCAGGGTGGTGTCGGTTTCCCGCGCCGCCAGCAGGCGGGCCTTGTAATCCGGGTGGGCGGCGATCTCCTCGGCCACCAGAAAGCGGGTGCCGATCAGCACGCCGTCGGCGCCCAGCGCCAGGGCGGCGACAAGCTGTTCGCCGGTGGCGATGCCGCCGCCGACCACCAGCGGCACCGACAGCCCGCGCGCGGCCAGGGTGGCCTGCACGATGGTGCCCACCAGATCGACGCCGGGATGACCGCCGGCCTCCGCCCCGACCAGCTCCACCATGTCCACGCCCACCGCCTCGGCCTTGCGGGCGTGCTTCACGGTGGGAACCTTGTGGACCACCCTGATCCCCGCCGCCTTCAGCCGCGGCAGATAGGGTTCCGGATTGCGGCCCGAGGTCTCGACGAACCGCACCCCCTCGTCGGCGATCAGGTCGAACACCGCCTCGGTCCGCTCCCCCTCCACCAGCTTGGGCAGCATGGAGACGTTGACGCCGAACGGGCGCCCCTCGGCCAGGTCGCGGCAGCGGCGGATCTCGTCGCGCAGGCGCTGCGGCTCGGGAAAGCTGGCGGCGGTGATGAAGCCCATGATGCCGGCACGGGCGGCGGCGGCCACATAGCCGGCGGTGGACAGCCAGTGCAGGCCGCTGGCCACGATGGGCAGGCGGGTGCCGAAGAAGGCGGTGGCGCGGGTCTCCAGCATCGGATCACCCTTCCCCATGGAAGCGCGGCGCGCGCTTTCCAAGGAAGGCGGCGATGCCCTCCCCGGCATCCGCGTGGACGAGATTGGCGGCGAACGCCTCCCGCTCGCGGTCGAGCTGGGCGTCCAGCCCGCCGCCATAGGCCGCGTTCAGCAACGCCTTGATGGAGGCCATGGCGGCGGACGGGCCGCCGGCCAGCCGTTCCGCCGCGTCCAGCGCCGCCGTCCGCGCCGTCCCCGGCGGGCAGAGCGCGCTGACCACCCCCAGGCCGTGCAGCCGTTCCGCCGTCACCACGCCGCCCTCCAGCGCGATGGCGGCGGCGGTGTGGCGCGGCAGGGCGTGGGACAGGAAGGCGGTGGCCCCGCCGTCGGGGCTGAGCCCCACCTTGACATAGGCCAGCACGAACCGCGCGTCGGCCGCCGACACGATCATGTCGCAGGCCAGCGCCAGGGAGAAGCCGGCCCCCGCCGCCACCCCGTCGACCGCGGCGATCACCGGCCTGGGGCAGGTCCGGATGGCGCGGATCAGCCCGTGCAGCCCGTCGATGCCCCGCCGCACCGCGGCGTCCCCCTCCTCCCGCAGCGCCGCCAGACGGCCCAGGTTGCCGCCGCTGCAAAAGGCCCCGCCCGCCCCGCCCAGCACCACCGCGCCGATGCCGGGATCGCCGCCGGCGCGGAGCAGCGCCGCCGTGCCGGTTTCATACACCGCCGGCCCCAGCGCGTTGCGCGTGGCCGGGCCGTCCATGGTGAGGAGCAGCACCCGCCCCAGCCGTTCCTCTCTCAGTTCCGTCATGGTCCCTTCCGCCTTTCCTGCCGGTCGATGGAAGAACGATATCGCTATGCGGAAATATATTCCATATCAATTGACACCTCCCGGCCCCCGTGCCACGATCGGCGCAACGAACCATCACGTCATTCCTGGGGGGACATTCATGCTCGGCCTGCATGGCAAGACCGCCGTCATCACCGGCTCCAGCCGCGGCATCGGCCGCGCCATCGCCGAGGCCTATGCCAGGGCCGGCGCGTCGGTCGTCGTGTCCAGCCGCAAGGCCGACACCTGCGAGCCGGTGGCCGAAGCCCTGCGCCGCGAGGGGCACGAGGCCACCGCCATCCCCTGCCACATCGCCCACAAGGACCAGCTTCAGGCGTTGGCGGACGGTGCCGTCGCCCGCTATGGAAGGATCGACATCCTGGTGTGCAACGCGGCGCTGAACCCGGTCTACGGCCCCATGGCGGCGCTGACCGACGCGGCCTACGACAAGATCATGGACGCCAACGTCAAGGGCACGTTCTGGCTGTGCAACATGGTCCTGCCCGGCATGGCGGCCCGGGGGGGCGGATCGGTGATCCTGCTGTCCAGCATCGCCGGGCTGCGCGGGTCGCTGAGCATCGGCTGCTACGGCATGTCCAAGGCCGCGGAAGCGGCCCTGGCCCGCAACCTGGCGCTGGAATGGGGACCGTCCGGGGTGCGGGTCAACGCCATCGCCCCCGGCCTGATCGACACCGATTTCGCCAAGGCCCTGACCGAGGATCCCGAGCGGCTGGCTCGGGTGGAGGCGCGCACGCCGCTGCGCCGCATCGGACGGCCGGAGGAGATCGCCGGCGTGGCCCTGTTCCTGGCCTCGGACCTGTCCAGCTACGTGACGGGCCAGGTTCTGGTCGCCGACGGCGGCGACACGGTGGCGTGACCCGATGACGAGCGCGACCATGACGGACGTGGAGTCGTCCCTGACCGCGGTGCGTCCCGCCCACCGTTTCGACGAGGGCCGGCTCGTCGCCTATCTCGCCGGCCACCTGGGGGATCTCGGCGCCGTCACCGTCCGCCAGTTCCAGGGCGGGCAGTCCAACCCCACCTTCCGGCTCGACACCCGCGCCGGGCGCCTCGTGCTGCGCAAGAAGCCGCCGGGGCCGCTGCTGCCCTCCGCCCATCAGGTGGAGCGGGAGTTCCGCATCATCACCGCCCTGCACGGGTCCGGCGTGCCGGTGCCGCGCCCGCTGCTGCTGTGCGAGGACACGGAGGTCATCGGCACCGCCTTCTACGTCATGGAGCATGTGGAGGGGCGCATCCTGTCCCGGCCGGAGCTGGGCGGGCTGGATCCCGGCGAGCGGCGGGCGGTGTACGACGCCATGAACGCCACGCTGGCCGCCCTGCACCGCATCGACTGGGCGGCGCTGGGGCTGGGGGATTTCGGGCGCACCGACCGCTACCTCGCCCGCCAGATCGCACGCTGGACCCGGCAGTACCGCGCCTCCCTGGTCGGCGCCGCCGACCCGGCGATGGAGGATCTGATGGTCTGGCTGGAGGAGAACATCCCCGCGGACGGCACCGTCGCCATCGCCCACGGGGATTTCCGCCTGGGCAACCTGATCTTCGCGCCGGACGCCCCCCGCGTGGCGGCGGTGCTGGACTGGGAGCTGTCCACGCTGGGCGATCCCCTCGGCGATCTCGCCTATTGCTGCCTGCCCTACCGCCTGCCGGCGGGGGCCGCGGGCGTGAAGGGGCTGGGCGGCCTCGACCTCGGCGCGCTGGGGATTCCCGGTGAAGAGGCGTTCGTCGCCGACTATTGCCGCCGCACCGGCCGGGACGGCATCGCGGGCTGGACCTTCTATCTGGCCTTCGCGCTGTTCCGCCTCGCGGCGATCCTTCAGGGCGTCCACGCCCGCGCCGTCCAGGGCAACGCAAGCTCCGCCGACGCGCTGGAGGTGGGGCAGCGGGCGAGGCTGCTGGCCCGCACGGCCCACGCGCTGGCTTTCGCACAAGGAAACGGGTGATGGCGCTCGATCACGACACATTGCGGCAGCTTCTCGACACCGTGGCGCGGTTCGTCCGCGAACGCCTCGTGCCCCTGGAGGAACGGGTGGCGGAGGACGACGCCATTCCCGCCGACGTGGCCGACGAGATGCGGGCCATGGGCCTGTTCGGCCTGTCGATCCCGGAGGAATACGGCGGCCTGGGCCTGACCATGGCGGAAGAAGCGCTGGTGGCCTTCGAGCTGGGCCAGACGTCGCCGGTGTTCCGCTCCCTGGTCGGCACCAACAACGGCATCGGCTCGCAAGGGCTGGTGATGGACGGGACCGAGGCGCAGAAGCGCAGGTACCTGCCCAGGCTGGCCTCGGGGGAGATGATCTCCTCCTTCGCCCTGACCGAGCCGGAGGCCGGGTCGGACGCCGGCAGCCTGCGCACCAGCGCCCGGCGGGACGGCGACCATTACGTGCTGAACGGCACCAAGCGGTTCATCACCAACGCCCCCCACGCCGGCCTGTTCACCGTCTTCGCCCGCACCGACCCGGCCAGCCGGGATTCCCGCGGGGTCTCCGCCTTCGTGGTGGAGGCGGGAACCCCCGGCCTGTCCATCGGCCGGATCGACCGGAAGATGGGGCAGAAGGGCGGGCACACCGCCGACGTGATCTTCGAGGACTGCCGCGTGCCCGCCGACAGCCTGATCGGCGGCAAGGAGGGCCAGGGCTTCCGCACCGCCATGAAGGTGCTGGACCGCGGGCGGCTGCACATCTCCGCCGTCTGCGTCGGGGTGGCGGAGCGGCTGATCCGCGACGCGCTGGCCTATGCCATGGGGCGGCGGCAGTTCGGCCAGCCCATCGCCGAGTTCCAGCTGATCCAGGCCATGCTGGCCGACAGCCGCATGGAAGCCTACGCCGGGCGCTGCATGGTGATGGAGACCGCGCGGCGCAAGGACGCCGGCGAGGACGTCTCCACCGACGCCGCCTGCTGCAAGCTGTTCTGCTCGGAAATGGTCGGGCGGGTGGCCGACCGGGCGGTGCAGATCCACGGCGGGGCCGGCTATGTGTCGGATTACGCGGTGGAGCGCTTCTACCGCGACGTGCGCCTGTTCCGCATCTACGAGGGCACCAGCCAGATCCAGCAGCTGGTCATCGCCCGCAACATGATCCGCGCGGCCAAGGACGCCGGGGTGGGCTGAGCCATGACCACCCTGCTTCTGATCCGCCACGGGCAGGCCAGTTTCGGCACCGGCGATTACGACCGGCTGTGCGAGCGCGGCGTCGCCCAGTCCCATGCGCTGGGCGCGCATCTGCGGCGGGAGGGGCGGCGGGTCGCCGCCGCCGCCGCCGGCACCCTGCGCCGCCAGGCCGACACCGCCCGCCACACGCTGGACGCCGCCGGGATGGCCGTCCCGGTCGCCACCGATCCCGCCTTCGACGAATACCCCGCAGACGGGCTGATGGCCGCCTACCTGCCGCTGGCCGCCCGGCAGGATCCGTCCCTGGCCGGAAGCGCGGCGGAGCTGCGCGCCGACCGGCGGCGGTTCCAGAGGGCGCTGATGGCGGTGATGGCGCTGTGGCTCGCCGGGGCCGACGGCTTTGCCGGGGAAAGCTGGGCGGCCTTCCGGGCGCGGGTGCGCGCCGGCCTGGACGCCGCCGTGGCCGGGCGGGGGAAGGACGAGACGGTGGCCGTCTTCACCTCCGGCGGGGTGATCGGGGCGGCGGTGGCCGCGGTGCTGAAGGCGCCCGACGACACGGCGGCGGACTTGAGCTGGCGGGTGTTCAACGCCTCGGTCACCGAACTCCACCATGGACGCCGCGGCTTCGCCCTCACCGGGTTCAACGGCACGGCGCATCTGCGGCTGGCCGGGGACGGGGACCTGCTGACCCACCGCTAGAGCTTTCGCATTGCAGAATTAAATTCCGACTTTATTGCCGTGCCGGCGGCTCCTGTGCGACAGTGGCACCGGGATGAGTTCCGCCGGCGGTCCCTCGACAACACGGGAGAAGACGACCTTGCGGTTTGCCAACCATGCCGCCATCGTGACGGGGGCGGCCAGCGGAATCGGGCGGGCCACGGCCCTGCGCCTTGCCGCCGAGGGGGCGGCGGTGGCCCTGATCGACCGCGACGGCGCGGCCCTGGACGATGCCGCCCACGCCCTGCCCGCCGGGACGCCGGCCATGACCGTCGTCCTCGACGTCGGCGACGAGGACGCGGTGGAACGCGGCGTCGCGGCGGTGCTGGAGCGGTTCGGGCGGGTGGACGTGCTGTCCAACAACGCCGGCATCGCCTGCGGCTACGCCATCGCCAGCGACCAGGACATGGGGGAATGGCAGCGGGTGATGGCGGTCAACCTCTACGGCACCGTCCATTTCACCAAGCACGCGGCCCGCCCGATGCAGGCGGCGGGCCGCGGGTCCATCGTCAACACCGCGTCCGTCGCCGGCATCCGGTCGGGGGCCGGCGGCAACGCCTACAGCGCGTCCAAGGCGGCGGTCATCAGCTTCACCCAGACGGCGGCCTGCGACCTCGCCCCCTGGGCCATCCGGGTCAACGCCGTCTGCCCCGGCCTGATCGAGACCGGCATGACCCGGCGCATCTTCGACAGCGCCCGCGCCGCCGGCAAGGAGGACAGGCTGGGGGCGCGGTGCGAGCTGCGCCGCCCCGGACGGCCCGAGGAGGTGGCCGCGGCCATCGCCTTCCTCGCCAGCGAGGACGCCGGCTACATCACCGGGCAGGCGCTGCCGGTGGACGGCGGCAACACCGCTTCGCTCAACCTGCCCGGCATGAAGGTGTGACGGGCACGCAACACCAAAAAAACCAGCGGCGCCGCAGCGCCGCGGCGACTAGGGAGTCTGGTTCATGTTCGACCGCCATTTCACGTTCTGGCCGCGCGCCCTGTCCCGTCACCTGAGCGTGCCGGACACCACGGTGTCCTTCAACCTGGAGGTCACCGCCCGCCGCTTCCCCGACCGCACCGCCATCATCTATTACGGAAAATCCATCACCTACCGGGATCTTCACGGCCAGGTGGAGCGGCTGGCCGGCTACCTTCAGAAGCGGGCGGGGGTGAGGAAGGGCGACCGGGTGCTGCTCTACATGCAGAACAGCCCGCAGTTCGTCGTCGGCTATTACGCCATCCTGCGCGCCGACGCGGTGGTGATCCCGGTCAACCCCATGAACCGGGCGGCGGAAATGGAGCATTTCACCGCCGACACCGGGGCGGACACCATCCTTCTGGGGCAGGAGCTGTTCCCCTGCATCGGCGCCCTGCTGGCGGAGGGACGGTTGAAGCACGCGGTGGTGGCCGCCTACGGCGACTGTGCCGACCGCGGCTACGACCTGCCGCTGCCGGACGCGGTGAAGGCCGGCACCCGCACCGATTTCGGCGTGGACGGGGCGGTGCTGTGGCGGGACGCGCTGGCGGCCGGGGAAACCGCCGCCCCCGCCAGCGCCGGGCCGGACGACTGGGCGGTGTTCCCCTACAGCTCCGGCACCACGGGCAACCCCAAGGGCTGCATGCACACCCACCGCACGACCATGGCGACTCTCCTGGCGAGCGTGGCGTGGAGCCCGATGACCGCGGATTCCACCCATCTGGTGTCCCTGCCCCTGTTCCATGTCACCGGCATGCAGGCGGCGATGAACGCCCCCATCTACATGGGCTGCACCATGGTCATCACCAGCCGGTGGGACCGCGCCACCGCCGCCCGGCTGATCGAGCGCCACAAGGTGGGGCGGTGGCGCAGCATCTCCACCATGCTCATCGACCTGGTCAACGACCCGGATCTCGCCAGCTACGACCTGAGCAGCCTGGAGCTGATCGGCGGCGGCGGAGCGGCGATGCCGGAGGTCATCGCCGAACGGCTGCGCGAGGCCACCGGGCTGGACTATGTGGAAGGCTACGGCCTGTCGGAGACCATCGCCAGCACCCACATCAACCCGATCCACCGCCCCAAGCGCCAGTGCCTGGGCATCCCCATCT
This sequence comes from Pseudomonadota bacterium, assembly GCA_023416455.1. Taxonomy (GTDB): domain Bacteria; phylum Pseudomonadota; class Alphaproteobacteria; order Azospirillales; family Azospirillaceae; genus Azospirillum. Next base: position 41,785 of record JAEZHQ010000168.1, read on the forward strand.
TCGACGTGGACAGCCGCGTGGTCGGCGTCGACGACGGCGCCGAGCTTCCCCCGGGCGAGATCGGGGAGATCATCATCCACGGCCCCCAGCTGTTCAAGGGATACTGGAACGACCCGCAGGGAACGGCCGACGCCTTCATGGATTTCGACGGCAAGCGGTTCTTCCGCACCGGCGACCTGGGCTATTACGACGAGGACGGGTATTTCTTCATCGTGGACCGGCTGAAGCGGATGATCAACGCCTCCGGCTTCAAGGTGTGGCCGACCGAGGTGGAGGCGCTGATGCTGCGCCATCCGGCCATCGCCGAGGTGTGCGTCATCGCCGCTCCCGACCCCCGCCGCGGCGAGACGGTCAAGGCCTGCGTGACCCTGCGCGACGGCCACCAGGACACCGTCACCGGGGACGACATCATCGCCTGGTGCCACCGGACCATGGCCGCCTACAAGTGCCCGACCAAGGTGGACATCCGCGACAGCCTTCCCCGTTCGGCCACCGGCAAGCTCCAGTGGCGGGAGTTGCAGCACGACGAATGGAGCGGCCGGTGACGCCCGGACCGCAAGGCCCGACACGGTACGCCGGGATCGCGGCGCTGGCCGAGCGGGCCGGCGCCGTGCTGGGCGCCAGCGGCTGGGTGACGGTGGGGCAGGACCGCATCGACGCCTTCGCCGACGCCACCGGCGACCACCAGTGGATTCACGTGGACCGGGAACGGGCGTCGCGGGAGTCCCCCTATGGCGGCACGGTGGCGCACGGTTTCCTGACCCTGTCCCTGCTCTCCCAGCTGGTGTCGCAGGCTTATGCGGTGGACAGTGTGGGCACCCGGGTCAATTATGGCCTGAACCGGGTGCGCTTTCCCGCCCCGGTTCAGGCCGGGCGCCGGGTGCGCGGCGTGTTCACGCTGCTCTCGGTGGAGGAACAGGCGCCGGGGCGCCATCTGGTCACCGTCAGCGCGGTGATCGAGGTGGAAGGCGGCGACCGCCCCGCCTGCACCGCCGAAACCCTGGCCCTCTATCTCGCCTGACCCTTTCCCCACCCCGCCGGGCCGCCGGAAGCCCCGCCCGCGGACCGCCGCGGGCGGGGCTTCGTGCGTCACACCGGCGGCGCCTGAACACGGAGCGCCGCCGGCATCACACCGCGCGGATCTGGCCCAGGAAGCGCTCCACCTCGCGGCGCAGCTTGTCCGACTGCTCCGACAGGCCGTCCGCCGAGCGCAGCACCCGGTCCGCCGCCGTCCCCGTCTCGCCCATCGCATCCGTCAGGGAGACGCAGCCCGACGACAGGCTGCCGGTGCCCGCCGCCGCCTCGTGGATGTTGCGGGCGATGTCGCCCACCGCCGTCCGCTGCTGCTCGACCGCCATGGCGATGGCGGCGGCCAGACGGTCGATGTCGGTGACCGTGGAACTGATGATGCCGATGGCGTCCACCGTGCCGGCGGTCGCCTGCCGGATGGAGTCCACCTGCTGGCTGATCTCCTCGGTGGCGTGGGCGGTCTGGGTGGCCAGCGTCTTGACCTCGCTCGCCACCACGGCGAAGCCGCGGCCCGCCTCCCCGGCCCGCGCCGCCTCGATGGTGGCGTTGAGCGCCAGCAGGTTGGTCTGGTGGGCGATGCGGTTGATGAGGTCCACCACCCGCCCGATGGTCTGGGCGGCGGCGGACAGGGCGGCCACCATGTCGCCGGTGCGACCGGCCTCGGCCACCGCGCGCCCGGCCATGGCGGTGGAGTCCGCCACCTGCCGCCCCACCTCCCCCACCGAGGCGGAGAGCTGCTCGGCGGCGGCGGCGATGCGGTTGACGTTCTCCACCGTATGGCCGGAGGTGACGGCAACGCTGTCCAGCCGCCGCCGGGCATCCTCCGCCGTGCCGGCCATGCCGGAGGCCGCGGTGTGGAGATCGTCGGCGGAACGCGACACGGCATCGACCACATGCTGCACGCTGGCCTGGAAGCCGTCCGCCAGCTCCGCCATCAGCCGGGCCTTCTCCCGCCCGGCCTCCTGCTGCATCCGCGCCTGATCCGCCTGGATGCGGTCCATGGCGACCGCGTTGTCCTTGAACACCCGCACCGCCCGCGCCATGGCGCCGATCTCGTCCCTTGCGGTCAGGCGGGGAATCTCCACCCCCTTGTCGCCGCCGGCCAGCGCCTCCATGGTCGCGGTGATCGAGCGCACGGGCCGGATGATGGAGCGGGCGATGACCCAGGCCAGCACGATCCCGGCCACCTGCCCCGCCGCCGCCAGCGCGATCAGGAGCGTTTCCAGCTCGCCCATGACCGCCTCGTTCTCCACCTGCAAACGGGCCAGCCCGCCCATGGCCGCTTCCCGCACCGCCTGCCCCCCGGTGGTCAGATGGCGCCCGGTGACGCGCACGAGGCGGTCGATCACGGCGTCCGTGTCGTCGGTGGCGGTGACGGCGTCCTCGAACTGCCGGACGGCGGCCTCCACGGCGGCGCCCGCGGCCCTGGCCGCCTCGGCCGTCGACGGGTTGCGGACAAGGCCGCCGAGGATGGAGGCGACGGTGGCGAACGTCTTCCGCACCGCTTCGGAATCGTCCCACAAGGGGCTGGCGTCGTAACGGTCGATCAGCGGCGGCAGGGCCGCCAGCTTGCTCCGCACCACATCGACGATGGTGGTCGCTCCCGGCTCGCTGCCCGTCCGGGCGGCGGCGACCAGGGCGCGCATCGCCTCGTCGATCGCCCCGAGGGACGGCCTCAGCCCGTCGTTGAAAAGCGCCTGCCGGCGCCCCTTGGCGTCCACCAGCCCGGCGAACTCGCTCACGAAGTCCCGGCGCGCGGCGGCAAGGCCGTCGAGAGCGACCCGGAGATCCTCCGATCCGGCCGCCGCCCGGGTCCGGGCGATGCTGTCGTCGAGCCGCTCCCCCACCGTGGCGATGGTCGTGCGTTCGATGTCCCGGCCCGAAGCGGCGTACTCCTGCGCCGCGCGGATCAGGATGCCGGCGTCGGTCTGCATCTCCAGGGCGGTGTTGGAAACGCCGGCGGTGATCCCGTAGACGGCGAAATGCCCGCGCGCCGTGGAGAAGCCGACGATCCCCGCTCCGCCCACCGCCGCCAGGATGGTGAGAACGGAAAGAAAGCCGGCAAAGATGCGCGTCGAGATACGGACGTTCGCCAACGTCAGCCGGCGCCCGGAAATGCCGGTCATGGTGTCGGAATAGGTCATGGCGCCCACTTTTTCAACGAAAGAGCGAAAGCGGAGGTATCGCGCCGCGAACCACGGCCCGTTCACAGGAGAATTACGGTGTCTGCCGACGCACGACGGCCGGCGGATCAGCCTTTGCCGCCCGATAAGCCTGCCATGACTGTCACTCCCCGGCCCCTGCCCTGGAATTCACTTTTCCATCAATCGGAGCGGGTGTCAATATATGCGGTATTTAATTCCGCTAATCGAAATACATAGCGCGGAGGGTCGATTCCCCACGGTTTCCACACCATACCGCCGCGCACGCCGGGCTCGGCCCCCCGCCCGGTTTGAGCCGGTCCCCGTTCCCCGGACCGTCGGAACGACGGGGAGACGCCTCGACATGGCCTCCCGGAGTTGGCGCAAACGCACCACTTCCGCACAGCGGGGCCGTCATTGCAGGTCTTCCGCAAAGTCGGGAACCAAACCGATCAAAGAACGGCGAGTTCGTGGAACCAGCGCTTGAACACATCGGTGGAGCCGGGAACCGGCTGGCGCAGGCGTTGCCCGGTGCCTCCGGTGTCTCTGGCGTCGCTGGGCGTCATACCGAACGCCGACCTGAATGCACGGCTGAAGGCGGCTTCGGAGCGGAAACCCCAGCGATGGGCGATCTCGGCGATGCGCTGAGAACGGTGCGCCGCCGTCAGGTCGGCCAGGCTGCGGTCCAGCCGCCTCCGCAGGATATGGGCGGCCACCCCGCCCAGCGGTTCGAACAGGCGGTACAGGGTCGGGCGGGAGAGGCCGAACGCTTCCGCGATCTGGATCGCTCCGAACCCCGGGTCGCCGAGATGCCCGTCAATGTAGCGTTTGATCTCCGCCATGCGGGACGCCTGCATCTCGGGCCTGACGAGGTCGAGCGCATTGACGGTCGGCCCCAGGCAACCGGCGATGAAGCTGGCTGCACTCTTGGTCACGGTCATGGCCTCGCGCGACGACAGGTGGCCTGCCACCCGATAGAGCGACTGGATGTGAGCGGACAGCAGGGAGCCGATCGGGCTGCCGCCGCGCAGCGCCAGCCCATGAAGCTCGTCCGGCGCCGTCACCAGCGGAGCCAGCATCTCCCGCGGCAGACAGAGCGTCAGGGTGTCGACGTCGCGATCCACCGTGTGGACCGTCTGCGCCAGATCCAGGATGCAGACGTCACCGGACCGCACATCAACGTCGCGCCGCCCCATCGTCCCGCAGGACCCGCCCGCCAACTGCAACTGGATCAGATAATGGTCGATGCCGCTGCGGGTGATCACCTGGGACGTGCGGTGGAAGGTCTGCGTCACCGTTGTGCAGCGGCCGAGCAGCACGCCGCCCAGATGATACGTCTCCAGGCTGCCGCGAAAGCGGTCGAGATCGTCCTTCGACAGGCTTATGTCGAAGATCGGCGACATCTGGTCCCGCCACTGCCCGAACCCCTCCTCCGCCGGCATGGCCAAGCTGTCGAAGCAAAGAACCGGAGCCGTCCCGCCGGGTTCCGTCACATGGGCCGCATCGGACATCGATCGTACTTGAACAATTCCCCTCCGAAAGGGGAAGCATTCGCCTATGCCCTCTGTCAAGCATCAACGGGACGCGCAACCACGGGCGACGCACACCCCTTCCTCACCACCCTTACTTTCCGGGGGCACTGCCGGCCGTGTAGGCATTGCGCAATCCCTTGGCCGACAGCGGCAGCGTCACCGCCTTTCCCGACCCGTCCGAGAAGCCGAGGCTGATCGGCTGCGTGGCGTTCGCCAG